>JABMOA010000007.1 GCA_013204355.1 Candidatus Woesearchaeota archaeon
TCTTTATCACCATGTTCCATATCTTCAGAAATTTCTTCAGATGTTTCATCTTTCTCAATACCTTGTTCTTCACTAGGATTTTGAGTTTCATCAATTTCTTTACGTTCTTCTTTGCTCATAAATATCACCTTTATTTCAAGAATAAATTTTATGTTTAAATTGATTGTGGTTATTAAAATCATTGAGTGAAGTCACTCATCAGTGATTAATTAAGAAAAGTTTATAAAAGATGAAGTCAATTTAAGCTTAAATAAGACTTATTAATATACTATGACAATTACAATCCCCACACAACCAGTACCTATATGGAAACCCCTCTCTATTAGAGAATTAGATGAAAATAGTAAAACTGCAAAGTGGAATAAATGGGATTTGAATGCATTTAGAAGAGGAGAACCAGCTTATCCTCTTAGTCAAGGAGTGACTTCTCCTTATGAATTTTCTCAAGGTGAAACAGAATCTGAAGTATATGCACCGAAAGGACTTTTTGAATCAAAGTTAACAGATTCAGGTGTTGTCTTATCTCCAAGAGATCTAAATTATGTTGTTAAACAAAATCCAACACGACAAGAAGATGAACTTGAGTTAAAAATTTATCAAGGTTTGCGTGATGCAGGATTACCAGTTCCAAAAGCAGAACTTTGTAATGATGGATTACATATTGGGTTTGCAGGAAAATTCAGTTTACATGATTATGTCAGAAATGGTTTTGAAATGATTAAGACCAATCAGAGTGGTCATGAAATTATATTACAAGCAAGTATTGATGCCATGCGTTTAGTCTCTAAATTTGATCATACTTTAGATTCTATTCTTAGTGACGATGATAAACATAAAATTCAAAGAGGTTCAAAAGAAAAATTAGCGCAAGCATTTGATGTTGATACAGATTTTGCTCATAACCATTTTTATAGTTTACGTATTGCCCAAGCAATTCCTGATGTAGATCGTATTCTTATTCCTTCATTATCATGGCTTGAAGAACATATGCAGGAAGGATTAGAAAAATACGGTCATTGGACAACTGATCTTCATCCAGCAAATATATTTCCAAAATTTGAGAATGGTAATTATGTAGGACTAGAAGCAATTGATTTTAATGGAGTTAAATATGCAATGATGCAAGAAGCAGATGCAATTTTTGTAGATTGGTATCTTGCAACTGATGCTGTTTTCGGAGGAGCTGCAGCTAATGAAAGAGGTGTTGTTACACCATTTGAAGAGATGGACACAAAACGTCCATTAATTGGACAGCGGTTCTTAGAATATCAACGTCTTTCTGGAGACCAAGGAAAAATAGAAGATTATGCTCAATATCTTCCTGCAGCACGTCTTGTTGTAAATTTAAGACAAGCAGGTCGTACTTTGAAAAAACTTTCAAATTCAATAACCTTCCAAGAAATTGATGATGGCTTTAAACGTCTTAATCATTATCTAGGTTTAGCATTTGAACATTTACGTGATGTAAATCAAGTTGTAAATTCTCCTGAAAAAATAACTGCGCTTCATTCTTATGTTGCAGAAAAATATGTTAGTGCAACACAGAATCTTTTTCCTGAAAAAGTAATTAAGGAGATGAATTTTTGGATGCAGAGTTATTCTGCTTTATTATAAATCCCATTAATGGACTATTAGCAAGATACACAACTCTTGCAAGTGAAATTAAGTAATGCATTTCTGTAGGATTTTCTTTAAGTAATGAAGGACCAATCTGATACACCAAATTTTGTTCCATTGAATGTAATCCCATTAAATGATTAATTTCTTTTGTAAGATATGCTTTTTGTAATACACGAACCATTTCTCTAATTTGTACCATAAACTCTTCTTCTTTCTTTGATAATATAGTTTTCTTTTCTCTCAATAATTTGTTTAAGTGATAACATTGACGTGCAATTTGTGTTAAATTACTGAGAAATTGCCATAGTGAAGAAGTTGCTTCTAAAGTTATCCCTCTTTTAGAAATAGATCTTTTAAGAAAATTATCATATTTTTGAAATTGTTCAACATCGTTTTTAATTTCTTCTTTTCCTACATTATCAATGATATTTAAGAGAATAAAGAATTGTCGTTGGATAATTTTTTCAAAATCATCATAAGATGGCTCAGCAACACTTTCAATAATATATTTTTCTTCTTTTTTTTGTAATACTTCAAAACCTACAAGTAATTCTTTAACGATATTAATCACAATATCTTCTTTTCCTTTGTAGGTAAGAATTATTTTATCAAATCCTTCTCTATAAGCATTTGCCAGAACTGTGCGAACTGCACTTTCTCTGGTAATATCAACTTTGATTTCTAATTCCTTCTTTTTCAATTTAATATGCTCTGGTTTAATCATTAAAAAGTCTTCATTTACTTTTAATGTGATTTCAGAACCAGCATCTAGATTATTATCACGAACCCAGGTGATTGGAACTGTAACTGTAAAACCTCCTTGTCCTTGTTTGATTAATTTACGTTTCATTTTGTGTTAATTTGTGTGGATATTTATAAAACTTTCTGATTCATATTACTAATATGAATAATATGAGATAAATATAAAAACAACTTAGTTGTTACTTAAAGATAACAACGAGTGAGATATTAAAAAAAGGAGACAAACAACAAAATGACATACACAATAAAAACATTCGGACAAAACATGAAAGAGGAGGGTCTTACATCAGCATTGCTTCAAGATGGAAAAGAAACATTTCAAAAACACAAGAAAGGATTAGCTGGATTAATTACAGCTGGCGTTTTAGCAAGTGGCTGTAGTACTCATGATTTTCAAGGCAATAGTTACCATGTTGTAAGAGTTGAAGGAGAATCACGAAAAAATTCAGAATATGACTTTTATCTTGACTGTGTAAATGAAAAATTAATCCCTTGTCAAGATAATGGTATTTTTGGTTGCAATGATGAAAAACCACCTTCTGGTAGATTATTAGTTTCTTATCCATTTGATAAAAATCCAGATCTAACTATTCAAATTCATGGGTCTTTTGAGAGAAGAGCTTCAGTAGTATGTAGTGAACTAGAGTCTACAGCATGGTCATGTCGTGGGAATGTTATAGATCTTCCAGCTACTTCTCATTCAGATCTTGTCAGAGGAGAGATATGGCAAGAAATAAAAAAAAATCCAGGAGAAGATTTAGATGAATTTATCAAAATGTTACTAAGTCCATCTGGCGAGGTATCAAAGAAAATATGTGATGTTCATGAATATAGATCTCTTAAGGATAAATATCTAATCGAAAAAAAATCAGAAATTGATAACGTATCAGCAATCATTAAAAAAAAATGGTGTCCTGGTAACAGTTGGGTAAAATCTTTTTTTTTAAATTACATACCCCTTGATTATTAAAAATATGGAATCAACAGGTCCAAGTGATATCATGAAAACAAAAAAATTAATGGAGAAATAAAAAAATGGCATATGACAAAAAAAGTTTTTTATCAGAGTATAAGATTCCTATTGGAATCGCAAGTATAATTGGAGCAGCAGTTATTACAGCTTCACAATTAATTCCTTCAGGATTAGAACATAACAAGTATCAAGGAAAAGTAGGTGAAGAAGTAATAACCTACGAAGTGAGAAGTTTGAGAAATATTCCTTTTGCTGATAAATGTGAGTTGATGGTTTCTCAAGAAAAAAGTTATTCGGATGGTCAGACATATTTGGAACCAATATATTCCGTTGTTGATGACTATTGTAATAACACTGTTGATACATTTAATTTACAAGGTGAGGGAAGTTTCAATCGTAAGCAGTTACTGTATGGAAATAAAGCTGCAGCTTTAGATGAATTACTTGCTGATACCAAAGATAAATTTACGAACCCGCAACATGATATTGATAAACAGCATCGTAAAATGATGGAAGTTGTTCCAAATAAATTTCTTAATGACGAGTAATTGAAATGAAAAAAATGAACCAGGAAGAGTTAATTATTAAAATAACACAATTAGGGAAATCTTGCAGTAAAGTTGGATCTGATAATGATAGCATTAGATACAGAATAAAGGGAAACTTTGTTCCAACAGCTTATACTGAAGCATATGACAAATATGTGGATGATCTATACCGTTATAATGGTAGAATGATTCAAACAACGAGCGTTGTAGGATATAGTCCTTCTTTTTGGAAAGTATTTTGTGGAATGTTTAATGATGAAGAAAAGAAACGCCAAGATCTTATGGCACAAGAACCAATAAGTGCAATAATGTTAGAAGAAATTGAAGGAACACCAAGAGTTAAATATTTTCAAACAGTTATTGATCGTCATGCTGAAAATAAAGATGGAAGAACCCTTATGATTCAAACATTTATGGATTCAGTTACTTATGGAAGAAGAGCTATGGGTGAAAATGGATTCATTAATATCTCTGGCAGAGAATTTTTTAATTCTGAAAGGAGAGATGCTATGATGAAAAAAGTAAAAGAAGAAGGATATCCTAATGTAAGAGCAATCATGGCGGCTCGGTATTCTGTAGATGAGCAGGAAAAATTAGAACA
>JABMOA010000008.1 GCA_013204355.1 Candidatus Woesearchaeota archaeon
GGATGTGTGAGTTGCGTGGAACATCTCACGATGCAAGAGAAAAAATAGACAAGATATTGAAAGATGATGCAGAAAAATTAGATAGTGAGCAATTTAATGACATTGAAGAGGATGAGATTTAGATGGGAGTATATTGGATTCCTATTTCCATTTCAGAACAACTAGAAGTAGTTCAATTATTGCAAAAAGTTCCTTTTATCCCACATGAACAGATAGATTTTCTTGTAGATATTGAAAAGATTCTAAAACAAACATGCGCTTGAATGAAAATGAAAGACAAATACTGAAAGGAATTTTAGCAAGATTTGGATATAGAATTCAATTAAGTTAGTTTTAAGATAAATGTAATTTCAAAATCAGGCATGATTTGAATTTATTATTATTGATATTTTGAAATGATTCTATAGGTCATTTTCCTTGCGTCACACCATTTTTTTGCAAATTCCATTTTTTTCTTAGTATCAGGATTTTTTAATAAGTGTGTACCCTTCATTTCTACGAGTTCAATAGAACCGTCTGTTTTTTCAACTAAAAAATCAGGAATGTAAGTTTTGAATTTATTGTCTGAATCAAAATACTTAATTCTTAAACCATGATTTTTTGTCCATTTAACAACAGATTCATCTTTTTCTAATTCTTTCATGTATTCCTCTTCCCAGGATGAATCATAGTATTCTAAAGTATACGGACTCTTTTTTGGATCTTCATAAGCAGATATTTTTACCATTATTTACTCACAATCCCTGCAACAATAGATTTTCTAAATGTTTTTCGTATTTCGGGCATGGATACCATTGCAAATTCAATGTCATCATCATCAACATCACAAAGAGTTTTTCCTGAAAAAATCTTTGTTCTGATATGATCTAACATTACACTGTATAATTTTCCACGTAATTTACCTCCAAATCCTGTTTCACGTAACAACCCAGCACAAACACTAAGTAATTCTTGTTTAAATTTAGTTTCTAAGATATCCCTAGGATACTTTCCTATCATAGCAAAATCAAATTCATCTGGAGCATCTAAAAGTTCTATTCGTTTATCTTTAAGACTCTTCATTTCAACAGAATCAATTCTAGTTTTTGCAATAGTCCAAATTTCTCGTTCATATGATTTAGCATTCAAAATAGACTCCCAATCACCTTCTACAGCATCATCTGGAATATCATCTTTAATTTTTTCAAAATTAACTTCAACATCATATTCAGGATCAGGGATTTTAATCAGTTTTTCAGGCCTGACTAAGGTCTGTATGACTGGTTTATCAGGTAAATCTTCATCTCCAAAAATGTCTTTGTCAGTAACATCTTGATTTACTTTACTTACTGCAACTAAGCGCCATAGCCAATCATGTTCTAAACGAGGATGATCTACAACTGCTAAAATTTCTCTCTCAGATGGATCTCGAATTATTTTTCTTAAACCTCTACCAATCACTTGTTGGCCATACACTGGAGAAGAAAATTTACGTAAAAGTAAAATGGTTGAAACCTGTGGAACATCCCATCCCTCTCGTAACATCAAGATACTTACAACTGCATCATACTCACTATCTGAATTTCCAATTAACATTGCATCTTCTCTTTGAGATTCATCTGATTCTTGTGTCACCAAAAGTGTTTTAATTTTAAATCTCTCTTCTAACATTTTTTTAGCTCTTTCACCTTCAGCAATACTCATAGTTACAATGAAAAGGATTGGCTTGTAACGATTTTTAGCTCTTGCTTTTTGTTCTTCATGACGTTGTAAAGCGATTGCAATCTGTTTACGCATTGGTTCTTCATCTAAAATCCAACGAAATGGTGCTAATCCTTTTTCTGCTTCTTTAAACTCTGCATCAAGTTCGGTTACATCTTTTTTTTCCCCTGTTTCAAAATTTGTATAAGTTAATTTCAGTAATTTTACTTCAGGTTCATAAACCACTATTGATTTAATTATTCCATCTTTTAATGCATGTGTGACATCATAATAATAAATCATTTCAGAATCAGGCTCTTGCCCATCAGCTCTATTTGGAGTTGCAGTTGTGTCTAAACGGAATTTTGCTTTTTCAGATAATAAATTTAGTACATTAGTATATTCTTGTGCAGGGGTGTTGTGAGCTTCATCATTAAAAATTGCAATATCACCAACAAATTCCATGAGATATGCTAGATTTCTCTTGCCCCCAGTGTTTGTTGAATACATTTGCTGGATGTTGCCTAAAATTATTCCTGCACCAAGTATTCCTTGGGGTTGTTTTCCAGATTCCATCACATGCAAACCTAATTCATTTAACAAATGTTGATTCTGTTTTGTTGGAAATTCAAAATTTTTAAATAC
>JABMOA010000072.1 GCA_013204355.1 Candidatus Woesearchaeota archaeon
CACCTTTTTTAACATCAATAGCAGGAGTTTGAACTGGATCTTTGATATGCCATAAATTGTTTTTATTCTTCACACTATCTTCATAAAGATAAAGAATCTTATTTTTATCACTTTCTGAATAAATAAATTGAAGAGAATACTGTTTTCCATTATCTGTAAAAATAGGAACTATGTCCCCATCAACTAAAGTGATACCATCTTTCACAAAAACAGCTTGACCAGCAACTGGACCATCAGAAGTCATAAGAACGTATCCAATAGCTGCAATCATTAATACTACAAATACAATACCACCAATTAACCACGCTGTATGTTTCTTTGCATGTGGTGATTCGCCAGAAACTTTTTGTGCTGGTTGCTGGTTTACTTTATTTATAACATTAATTTTAGCCATCTAATACACCTTCTCTTTTATGTTTGTAATATTTTTTGATTTATATAGTTATTGTTTATTTACAGGTACTTCCCGTGTTAAACCATAATTTAGTAATTGCACTGAAATCATTATCACTGAGTTTAGTATCAAACCACTCTTTTGTTGCAGTACTAAAATCGTTATCTGAAACACACCCATTATTATCATAATCACCAAGGATTTTTTTACCACAAACCTTTGTTCCTGTATAACAAACCAAACCAGTGTCACATTGATTCGTCTTTCCAGTACAATCTTGTCCTTCCGTAATAAAAGGAGTTTTCCATACCCCTTCTTTACATACAAATTTTTGATCTGTAGAAACAGTTCCACTTGTTTCACATTTCTCATCCTCAGCAGCATACTTTGGATCAACAACTACAGGAACAAATTGCCATGAACACGTAAAACCTGGATTTCCATTTTTATCTTTGAACATTTTTAAATTCCATTTATCTGAACCAACACTTGTACTTCCACATAAATAATAATTAGTTTTGGGATGTTTTAAATACACTTTCAAACCAGTATTATATTCAAATCTCCAATAAGAATTCCATCCCCCTAAAACCTGGTATCCATTTTTATCATAAAAATTTCCAGTACCTTGAACCCGAGTGGTAGGAGAAATGAAATTTACATTAACAGGATTATCAGTTGCAGCCAATGTTCTTGGTGCCCCATTAGAGAGATGCGAAGATTCTAAAACAACATATTCATCTTGGATCTTTTCATTCTCAGTATTTGTAGATTCAATTGTAACTTTTTTTACAGTCCATTCAGTCTGCCAAAGATCACTAGATGCACGTAACTTCGTTCCGCATTTTTCCGCATTTCCATCAGTTTTGGAACAAAGATAATGATTAACATCTGGTTGTAAGACATACGCCTTCTGATTCAAATGGTGATTATTTAAAATAATACAAGAGTTACTAGAATCACATGCTTTTGTAATAGTAGGTAAAGTAGTCCCCGTTGGAATTACTTGACTGCCACCATCAACATTACTAGGAATATTGACATCTGGTAACGTAATTGGAGTTCTTCCCCCGGTATTTATTGAAATTGGCACATATTCCACCCACTTTTCACCATTACATTGATAAGAATTAAAGTTTGTACTTTCTTTCGCAGGAACAACTTTTCCTTTTGTAGATGAATCACATGTTAACCAGGTTGAAGTTAATGTAATAACTTGATCTCTCCCTGTAGTAGATATTATTTCACAATAATTTTTTCCACTTTTTGTAATTGTTTTCGCAATAGGAGATTCTTGAACCACATTGCCTGTGCTCTTAGGAACAACAACAGTAGGAATACATTCATCAACAAAATTACCATTTGCATCACATACTGTTTTTAAATCTTTAGAAACATCTCCCTCAACACATTTATCGGAACAAACATTGCCATAACATGCTAAATCATTTGAACAAAGACTATCTCCATCACAGTATTCTCCTTTTTTAGAAACAGGACAATTAATCCATCCATAATTTTGACTTGAACTTTCAGAAACATATTCACCATCAGAATTAACACCTGCAACTGTTGCACACCAAGGATTTACTAATTTAATCAGGTTACTATTTAATCTTGTACATTTGTTAATTTTTGAACTATCACCAGTAGATGTTGAATAAACCCAATTAGTTGCACATTTCTTTGTGTCTTCTATTTTCATCCATCTTTTATTTCCATTTTGTGAAATATCACAAATATAATCACCCTCTATTTTTCCTTTTTCATTACAAGGAACATATTCATTATCAATACATAAATCCATAGCATTATTAGTTAGACCTTCACCTTTACAGAATTCCATTTTACAAATGTAAACTGGATCTCCAGATCCTGCAATCTGACAATCTAAAGATTTGGTTTTACCAGCATATTTAAGTACATCCACCGGACAACCACTATCACAAGTTGTTGTACACATTTTACCTAAAATCGGATACTTTTCATCACGAGGGATACAGTAACTACTGTCACAATCACTATTATCTTGACAATCAGTCCATGCTTCGCCTGCTATGGCATTTACAGCAGGTGATAATAACCAATCTGGTTTTTTTTCTGTTAATCCAAAACAAATATTTACAGTTTCACTTTTACCAATATTATAATTAGTACATTTTAAATCTTGATTAAACTGGGTCACTTTTTTAGGACAAGAATCCACACATGAAGCGGTACACATTTTACCATATTTTTCTTTGTTTTCAAGATCTCGTGGAACACATAAATCTGAATCACACTCAGTATCAGCGGTACACGATGCATATGAATCACCAACACCAGGTTTTTCAGTCAAGCCAAGATCCCACCCAATTGCCTTAAGATTCGCTTGAATCTGAGATTCTGTTAATTTTTGAGGAGGAACAGATTGAGAACCATCTGCACCAGCAGTCCCTTTTCCAGCCAATGCACCATCTCCGAGATCTAAAACAAGGAATCCAATCGTAGCAAGAGATATAATCCCAATTGCAACAGCAACAACTAACCATAATTTATATTTTTGTAATAATGTAGAACATTGATTATTAGTATTGTTATTTGAGATTCTTTTTTTCGAACTTAACTTCCTCTTAACCATCTACACACCTTCTTTTAACATAAAGTATTTTTTTCTCCTTTATATATC
>JABMOA010000073.1 GCA_013204355.1 Candidatus Woesearchaeota archaeon
ACGTTCCAGTCGCCACTTCGTAGCTCCTTCCACTCCATCCAAATTTCCCTTCGGGAAACTTCGCATAATTCCAACATTAAATACAATCTCAATTCCTATTCATCCTTCAAAGGCTTTGCCAAAAAATCTTCCGCATCCCTTACAATCTGAATTGGCAGATGATTTGCATCAGCATATTTTATAACATCTTTTGGTGTTTTAAATTCCTTTAAACCTTTATGTGCAAGAGATGTTGGATCTACAAAATAGACGTCTAATGAATAATCCGGATTTATATGAATTATCTTCATATAACAATGATTATAATCTTTTCCAATATTATCTATATCATAACCAAATCGCCAATCCTTAAATTTTTCTGCATTTAATGGAAGAAGATATTGATGTAAATAATGTAACGATAAACCAGTATAATCTGTACATTTTCCTTTGATTTTTTCATTTTGTGTTCCAGATAAAACATTTTTCACAGCATCATCTAATGTTTCATATTCCTGGATTACATTACGTGCAAAATAGCAAGCTAAAGCAACACTTTCACCAACTGTATAATCTTCTAATTTTTTTCCAATTGTGGAGGTCATGCCACTACGAAAGGTATCATTATAAAGCAATTCCTGTGTTCGTAACGCTGCCAAATTTCTAAAACGTTCACGTGATCGTATAGGTAATAATTTTTGGATTTCATCATAAGATGTTCCTTTAGGTTCTTCTAATAATGCATCAAATAAAGATACCTCTATAGAAGAAAGAGAAGAAACATCTTTTTCTTGATAAGAATTTGACAACAATTCACTTGCGTCTGCTATTCTCGTATTTCCAAGAAGTTCAAAAATTCCCAAATAGGTTTTCTTAACAATTTCAAAAGCTACCGCAATCCTTTCTTTTTGCTTATCAGAATAATCAGAATGATTTACGATCATATCAAGTATTGCATCCTTATTTGTAAAATAATCTAGTGGGCTGATGTGAATCCAATCACCACAATCTATCTGGTTAATATCCCCTTGAATTAAAGATAAAGCTAAGGTCCTACTCATTTTTTCTGAACCAAAATAGTTTCCAGAAATAGAATTTAATACAAATTTAAATTGGCCATCATTTCCAATCCTACAATTACCAAATTTAGATGATAATAAGTTATTAACCACACCTAAATCAAATCCTACTGGAAAATTAACAAATCCTTTCTGTAATTTATGAAGATATTTCTCTGGATGCTCCTGCAATTCCTTAAAACTGATTACAGCTGATGGATAAGATTCAACATGTTCAGGAATCCAAGGTTTGATTCCATATGCACGTGCGAGAACGAAAGGCGTTATTTCACCAATAATTTTTTCAGATTGTGAGGAAGGAAGAGATAAATTCATGGTCAAAGAATCATTTAATTCTTGCGAACGTACACTTTTATACGCTAGTGCCTTAAGATTCTCCGCTTCAATAACCTTTGTTTCTAAATCTGCACGTTCATTTTCAAATCTATTTAAACGATTTTCTAATTCCTTTATTCCCAATAATTTCTTTAACCAATCCATATACACTCAAAATGAGTCTTTTTTTAAATACTTAACCTCAAAAAATCAGTAACCTTCTTAAAGTCCAAAATATTCTTTTTATGGTATGCTAAAGAAAAAAGAAACAATTATTGTCATGAGTGCACATTCTGATGATTTTGTCATTGGTGCAGGTGGAACCATCGCAGAATATGTCAAACAAGGAAAAAAGGTTATTTCAATTGTATTTTCTTATGGAGAAAAGTCACATCCTTGGTTAAAGGAAACAGTTGTGAAAAAGTTTAGAGGAGAAGAAACGAAAGATGCTGCAAAGGCGTTAGGTTGCGAGGTAATAATCCATGATATGAAAGAAGGTAAGTTTATGGATGAATATCAAGAAAAAAAATATGAAAAAGAATTCCTTGATATTCTTAAAAGTGAAAAACCTTCAAAGATATTTACACACAGTAATGAAGACCCACATCCAGATCATAGAGCCGTACATAAAATCACATTGGAATTATTTGAAAAACTAAAAGACAAACCAGAACTATATATCTATTCCATTTGGAATCCTGTTTCATTTAGAACACAACATCCAAAATTATATGTTAACATCACAGGATCCTACAAAGAAAAGATCAAATCTCTTAATGCCTTTCCATCTCAAAGATATAATGCAATCTATCCCCTATTCATCCTCATCTTATTCCGAGCAATCAGAGATGGATTTAAAATCAAAGGAGCAAAGTTTGGTGAGAGCTTTTTTAGAATAGAATGAAAACTACCAAACTAATAAAAAGTAGAATTAAACGAAGAATGAGCGCATGTCCCACGTTGGGCATGATACATGAAAAACAAGGTTTTTCAGTACTGAAAATCTATGATTTTCATGTAAAACCGTAGGGTTTATATGGACAAAAAGAAAATCTTAATCGCAGCGGACACCTATTTCCCAAAGGTAGATGGGGTCCTGATGTTTATGAAGGAATTCATTAAACGTTCGGAAAATGATTTTGACATCCGTCTCCTTGTACCAAAATACAGTGAGAAAAATGTATTTAAATCTGTGAAAACAATCTTTCTTGATTTGTCAAAATATTCAAAAGCTTTTACCTATGAACCCATTTCACTTTCACGAGATAATAGAAGGAAAATTAAAAGAGCTGTCAAAGATGCAGATATTATATTTGTGCAAGAACTTGGTCCTGTTGGTTTTTTAGCATTTAGACAAGCTAGAAAACTAAAAAAGAAAACAATTTTCTATTTTCATAATACCCCGTGGGATTTTTTAACAAAGTATTATACATTGAATGATTACCTTTCAAGGATTGTAAAAAGATTATTTGTCAAGCTCTACAACAAAGCAGACCTACTTCTTGTCCCCTATAATGATTTTAAATCAGAGTTGCATCAAATGGGTATTAAAACACATATGGAAGTTGCACGTTTAGGTGTTGATATTGAACGTTTCAAACCTTCTGAAACAAAATTACGAACTAAAGCACGTTTGAAGTTAAATGATAAAACAGTCATTGGTTATGTTGGAAGAATTTCTAATGAAAAAAATACATTAATTCTTCTTGATGCATTTAAAAAACTCAATGACCCTAACTTACATCTTCTTATTGTTGGAGATGGTCAAAAGGAATTAGTAAAAAAATTTAAAGAAACAAAAAATTGTACTGTTACTGGATTTGTCAAAGATGTTGAGAAATATCTCCAAGCAATGGATATTTTTGTCATGCCAAGTTTGACTGAAACAACGTCTCTTGCAACCTTAGAAGCGATGGCTTCAGGTGTTCCGGTTGTTTGTACAAAATTAGGATTCATGAAACATTATGTTGTTAAGGATTATAATGGATTATTCTTTCCACGAAATAGTTCCGATATGCTGGCAGTACAACTTAAAAAATTATTAGAGGATCAAGAATTACGTGAAAAACTAGGACGAAACGCACGTAAGACTGTGGCATATTCTTTTTCTTGGGAACGTTCTATCAATAAAATTAAGCGTATTTTAGAAAAGTGAGAAACATTAACTTCTTACCAAAAGTATATATGTATATATGGCATAAGCGAAACCTTTAAAAGGAATCTAGAAAAGTTTCCAAACATGAGTGATCAAGAACAATTTGGGGAAAAAAGAGTTGATCGCCTTTATGGCGAAGAAGATTCCACGGAAGATGGTGGATTCATGAAAGGTTTTATGAACGAAAAAGATGGAAGTGTTTGTGCAGAGTGTGATAGCGCTGTTGATCAAGAAGATATGATCCTAAAAGAGTTTGAGGGTGAACACCAGATATTTTGCTCAAAATCATGCGTTGAAGACTTTTCAGATAGTTTTTAATTTTATTTTTTTTTATTTTTTAACCGATATATTTAAATTAAGAATCTTATTTTATCTTTAATGGTCAAAAGAAAGGTTCATTCTCCAGAACATAGAGTTTACATTAAGTTAGAACCATGGACACGTATTACGGATTTACGTCTACTTGAACATATCATGTTACTTATTCAAAAAAAATATGCCTTATTTTCTTTCTTATATCCAAAAACAAAAGCTCTTTACAATAAAATGCCTTTACGAAAAAATGGAGAAAATCCTTTTACCCATCCATTGAACACAGTCCTAAATTTATTACGTGCTGGTGTTAAGGATGAAATTATCCTTTGTGCAGCGCTAGTACATGATTATGTTGAAGAACATGTTGATTTGTATCGTGATGAACATAAAATCAATGAGATGAAACAAGATGGCATAAAAATCTTAGATAATTTTGAAAAAAAGACATTTGAGGAATTTGAAAATGAAATACAAGCATTTTGTAAGAAGAGAAAAATTGATCCCAAGAAAGGAGATAAAATTGTTGATACAACAAGATTATTGACAAGACATAAAAGAGATTTCTATTATCGTTCTATCATTAATATATTTACCCATCAGAATACTGAAATTAAAGAAAATGCAATCCTCATCAAACTGGCTGACCGTTTACATAATATCCTTACCATTGGAAATTTTAATGAAACTGAACGAAATTATCAATGTTTCAAAAATATGTTTATTCTTAATTCTGTGAAACGATATCTTAAAAACAAACATGGAAAAATGATTTTTGCCGATGATGTTATTAACCCATTGGATAAACTTTTCAAAAAAAATGCAAAGGCAACATATACTGCCTTCTTAAAAATTTGCCATCTCTGTACGGCAAAAGGATTGGGTGATGTTACACCAATGATCCAACTTTCTCTCAAAAAATTTGCATTGGAAACCGAAGGAATGTGGGAAGTTACGAAACTTAATAAACGTGAAAAACACCCTCTGTGTTTATTTCAAGGAGTTATAAGAAAGTATGATTACAGATTACATCACGAAATGAACAAATTCAAGAAACGCACATTAAAAGAAACCGAATATGTGAAAAAATTCTTTGTAGAATATAAATTCAATGATGAACAAGTTAATGCATTAATAGATTATAAGGATGCATATGGGATGAAAGAAGTCATTGCATATTTATTGTATGAGAAGGATTATAGTATTGCTGGATTTGAATATAGTGGATTGTTTGAACGTTAGTTGTTCTGAATCAACGAAATTTTAGAAAACTCTTCCTTCGCATTGGCACCTTCATACACAACTCTATACAACAAACCAACAAAATCTCGTTTTAAATTATGTTGTTCTAACAATTCATTAACAAGTTTGATTGTTACATATCCTTCTGCATGTTTCTTTTGTTCAGCAAGTGTTTTAATGACATCTTCAACAGAATTTCCTTGTCCTATCATCTCACCAAATAATCTATTCCTTGAATCACCGAAACAAGTGGTCATTAAATCACCCATCCATGCATTTGATGCTGTATGGAATGTCTTTTTTTTGGCTCCAAGTGTGATTGCGAGTAATTCTACTTCACGTAATGATTGTGTTATAAAGAATGCTTTTGTAGATGTGCCAAATTTAAGTCCATCAATAATTCCACCACCAATTGCAATCAGATTCTTGAATGCACCTGCGAATTCTACACCAATAATATCAATTGTTGTTTCTACGTGAACAGTTGTAGGTGTAAACAGGTCTTTTAAGACTTTTAACGCATGTTCATCTGTACACCCAATATCTGCACCAACTGGTAAGCCATGAGCAACATCACCAGCTAACATGCCTCCAGAGATTGTCGCAGTAGGATTAGATAAAAATTCAGAAATTACTTCAGACATCCGTTTGTTTGTGCCTTTTTCAAGCGCCTTAGACACATTTAGTAATATCGCTTCTTGAGGTACAAGATCTTTAAGAGATTCAAGAGCACCACGAAGATATTGCGCAGGTACTGCTAACAATACCACTTCTGCATCTTTCAAACCTTCTTCTTTATCAGATGTAGGAATAAGATTTGATGAAATTTCACAATCTTTATGGAAGTATGGATGATGTTTTGTTTCTTGTAATGTGGTAATCACTTCTTCTATAACATCATATGCATAAACTTGAATTTCAGAATGTGTTTTTGATAATAATAATGCCAGTGCATATCCAAATGCACCTGCTCCAACTACAGCTATTTTTTTGACCATTATTTATCCCTATTTTTTTCTAACATGTGTAATAAATATTCATGATCATCATAATCTAGACCACCTGTTCTTTTTCTAATTTCTTTTCCAAGGATACTATAAAAAACTTTAGCACTTTCCGATTCTTGCGTTACCCATACTTTATTACCGGTATCACTATTATACAATATTGCCCGATTATCACCGCGCATAATTATTTCAATATCTCCTACGCGACCATTATATATTCTTTCAGATGGCGTACCTATATCAATATCCGTAAATAAACTTCTTTCAAGTTCTCCTAAATCCTCAACATCATGCACATTTTGTACAAATGTTTTGTAATCATTATCTCCATAATCTTTTGCCATTTATTGTGTAGGTTGAAAATGATTTATAAGAATTGTGGAAAACTGTCAAGATATAAATTTATTTATTCCCAAAAACCTTCACATAATTCTTCCAAATCTGATCTGCAACTTTCTCTTCACTCAAACCTTTAATCTCTGCAATCTTTTGAATGGTCAAAGGAACATTAGATGAATCATTTCTTTCTCCATGTACAGGAGATAAATAGGGGGCATCAGTTTCTGTAAGTAATTGTGTGATTGGCATAATTTTAACTAATGTTTGAAATGAATGTGAACGTACAATATTTGGGGGCACACTACAATAGAATCCTAATTCTGCTGCTCTGCGAATTAAACTTTTCTTGCCACCAAAACAATGAAGATCAACTGGAATTTTCCCTTGGACCTCTTCTTCAAGAATATCAAGACATTCCTTTTCAGCTTTACGTGTATGAATGACAATTGGTTTCTTAACTTTAATTGCAAATCTAATTATTTTACGAAAGTTTGCAGCTTGCTGATCATGAGTTTCTTCTTTATCTGCCCAATGAAAATCCATCCCAATTTCACCAATTGCCGTTACGTACTCCAAATTTTCTTCTATAAACGCAAACTCTGCATCAAGATCAATAGGTCCTTTTTGTCCATGAGATCCATCTTCATCTTGAGCCAATCCTATCGCATCAATGGGATAAATTCCTAACGACGCTTTGATTAAAGGATATTTCTTTGCAAGTGCAAGAACTTCTTTATTTGATTCAGGATTCGTTCCAGAGACTAACACAGCAACGACTCCAGCTTTCTTGATTTTCTCAATAACTTCAGGAAGATCTTTTTTGAAAGATTCATGGTTCAAGTGGCAATGAACATCTACAAGTTTCATATTATTTGATTATTTCATGTGAATTATAAAGGTTTCGTGAAACAAAAACTACTATTTAGTAAAAACAACCACAATTATTATATATAAAAATCATTAACCTACTGAATATGGCAGAATATACTCTTATTCCAAATAACAACAAAATGTCTAGAGAAGATTTTTTAGAAACTATTATTCTAAGAAGAGGACATGATTACAATAACGCGTTCTATGTGATTAAAGGAACAGTTAGATTATACAGAAATGGAGTCGAACGAATATCCGAAGCAGAACAAGAATTATTTAAATCTGCTGATCATGCTCTTAGCCACATTGAATTTATTAATCAAGCACTAGAAGACCTCACATCTAAACAATTAACTTATGAAGAAGTTGATGTATTTAAAACTATCAAATTTATGAAAGAATTTCTTAAATGTAAGAATTCAAATATTGAAGACACTATAAAATTAACAATAGATAACATATCCATTTTAGCTTCTCAATCATTATTTTATCAGCAGATCTATTCTTTTGTAAGTAATGCTATTAACTCCTATAATCATACTAATTTAGAGAGAATTGTGGAAATATCTGCAAGAGAATATTTATTAGATGAAACTGAAATTGACTTACTTGGAAATAATAAAACTAAAATGATTGGAGGAGAACCTTTTGTTGACATAAGTGTAAAAGATTATGGTATTGGAATTGATGAAAAAAGACTTTCAAAAATTTTTGAAAAAGGACATAGTACTTGTGGAACTAAAGGTATTGGACTAGCCTTAAGTAAAATGTCTGCTGAACTGTTATGTGGATACATTCATGTTGAAAGCGCACCTAACGAAGGAAGTACATTTAGTTTGCGTTTTCATCAAAATGGTGGGTTAGTTTAATAAAGAACAACAATAATATCATAAATAATGTCAAGTGTCCGTAAACGTGGAAGTTAAGAACAGTACCTTTTTTCTAGATTATATTACAATATTATATTAAAATTTCAATAAAAATTATTATCAAAGGATTAAAAGAATGAATGTTAAAGATTTCAAATGGGAACAAGGACTAACTGTCAAACAGCTTATTGATCAATACAGACAAGTTGGATTTCAAAGTGTTGAATTGGCAAGAGCTGCAGAAGTTTTTGTAAAAATGAAAAAAAATAATGCAAAAACATATCTTACTTTTACAAGTAATATGGTAACATCAGGATTACGAGGATTCTTTGCACAACTAATCAAACTAAAAATTGCTAATGTGATTGTTACAACAGTTGGTGGAATTGAAGAAGATATCATGAAAGCTAAAGGTGAAAAATTTAAAGTTGGACGCTTTGATTCAGATGATATTGAATTACATGAACAGGGAGTCAATCGTATTGGAAACCTAACAATAAACAATGAAGCATACATGAATTTTGAAGATTTAATGCTACCAATTCTAAATAAACTCTACGAGAAAAAAAAACGTTGGGCTGTATCTGACCTTCTTCTAGAAATGGGATTAACATTAGATGATGAGGATTCTATACTTTATCAAGCAGCAAAGAATAATGTGCCCATTTTCTGTCCTGCAATCACCGATGGAGCGTTCGGATTTCATTTATACTTATACCAACAGAAACATAAGGATTTCATTGTAGATGTAGTTCAAGATTTTGGAAATATTTTATTCTCAAGTTCCCAGGATGAAAAGAAAGCAGTCATTGCATTAGGTGGATCTATTAGTAAACATCACGCAATCCTATGTACCTTATTAAATGGTGGAGCAGAATATGCTGTTTACATGACAACTGCACATAAAACAAGTGGTTCTATGTCAGGAGCAACTACAGAAGAAGCAAAGTCCTGGGGTAAAGTGAAAGATGATTCTGATGTTGCAACAGTTAATGGTGATGTAACAATTATGTTCCCTTTAGCAATGATTTGGGCTTTGGAAGAATTAAAGAAGGAGGGATTATTAGAATTATAAAAATGGTAATTTCAGAAACTAACCATAACTTAAAGGAAGAACATGATAGAATTCATTCAATAGATCATAAATTAATATTAGTTAAGATTTACAAACCTAAAAAAGTTTACAAAGTATTTATGGAAGGCACTCCTTATATTTTACGAGTTACTCAGGGATGGGACCATGAAAAATTAGAGAATGAATATGTCGCATTAGATCGTCTTAATGGTTTATCAAATGTCCCTAAAATAATAGGGCTTTATGTTAAGGATAATAATATTGAAGCAATTATAAGAACATATATCCCTGGATTATATGTGAATGAACCAAATTTATTAACAAGATTCTCATATCCACAAGCTCAAGGATTAATTGAAAGAATACATACCAGAAATGTTTTTTGTCTTGATATTAAACCGAGTAACTTAATATTAAATTTTAAAGGTATTAATTTGACTGATTTTGATATTGCCATTACTGAAGACGTTCCAGAAAATCGTGTACATTTAAAAGAATATTATATCCACCAGGATTTAAATAACTTACAAAAATGTTTACTTATGAATAAAATTAAAGGTAATAATAAAAAATGAAACCATACTTCACATTAAACAAAAACATTGTACTTCAACAATTCAATAAAGTAAATAAAATTGCAGATGTTGTTAGTTACTCTTCTAAAACAAATCCATTAGTAACACCAATCCTAGAACAAAACACCAACTCAATGTTTTCAATCCATTTACAAAATGAATTAAAAAATGTTAAAGACAAATCAAGAATATTATTTTTATCACAAGCATGGAATGAAGAACAAATCACCTCATTAATACAACAAGGTATTAGGTGGTTTGTTGTAGATAATGAATCCGATTTAGAAATATTAGAAAAAATCCTTCAAAGTACAGATATAAAAATAAATTTACTTTTACGATTAAAATTACAAGAACGTACTTTAAAAACAGAAAAATATTATGTCTTTGGTATGGAATCAAAAGTAATCAATCAGAAAATTAAAGGATTATCTAATCATAACAATATAGAAAACCTAGGGATTCATTTCCATAGAAAAACCCAGAACATGGCTGAATGGAATTTGCAATATGAAATTGAAGAGGTGATTGACCCTGAAGTTCTAAAACTAATTACTGTCTTAAATATTGGTGGGGGATTACCCTGTGAA
>JABMOA010000074.1 GCA_013204355.1 Candidatus Woesearchaeota archaeon
GCTTTTTTCTTAGCCATGTCTTATCACCCCTTCTAATTTTTTTTATTTTTATACTGTTTTAAAAAGACACGAACAGTTTCACAAAAGAATCTTTTCCAAGTATTTAAAAGTTCCTAAAAATTGATGCGATGAAGAAATGTTCAGATTACGATACAAGCATAATTAAAAAAAATATAACACTTGAAAATTGAAACAACCGTATGTATTAAGTTCCGTTCTATGTAAGCAGAGCCACTCACTTATTTGCTGTTGCGATTGCACTGCCCTCACCTCGTAAGGGGCGTCACCCGCGGGCAAAAGGATGTCACAAATCATAATATCATTCGTCTTAAGGCACTGCTTACCCACTTGAACTTAATCCATACAAACCACCACTACATTTTTAAACATAGAAAAATTAACTCCTGATGAGGATAGATGGAAGATCAAGAATATCAAAAATTAGTAGAACGTTATAAATCTAAGATTAAGGAAGAGTTTGGTGCAGTCCCCTTACCAAATGCCCAAGTATCTTCTAAGGAATATACGGAATTTAAAGAAGAATTATATCCTACACGATATTCATTATATGAAAAAGCATGTAACTTTGCAGCGACATTAAAAATCAAGCCTGATGAAAAAACAAGTGCAAAGTTAAACAAGGATCTGGCAACCGCACATTTAAACACGACGCCTGCAGGTGTGTTAGGACTTGCAATTATTGTGTCGTTAATTACAATTATTCTCGCACCTGTTGTTGCGTTTATTCTCCCAAAAATATTTGGATTACCACCACAGATGGTTCTTGTATTTTTTATGCTTGCTGCAGGAGGCGGTTTATTCTTTATCCTACAAAAGGTGCCAAGCTTCATGGCGACAACCTGGCGGATGAAGGCTTCCAATCAAATGGTACAGGCAATTTTCTATCTTGTTACTTATATGCGACACACATCCAACATGGAACGAGCAATTGAATTCGCATCACAACATTTAGAACCTCCTTTAAATTTAGATTTTAGAAAAATATTATGGGACGTTGAAACGCAGAAATTTTCTACGATTAGAGAATCCGCAAACTCCTATCTTGCACAATGGCAAGAATTTGATAAAGAGTTTGTAGAAGCATTCCATTTATTGGAGTCTTCATTATTAGAAGGAAATGAAGCAAGACGACTTACACTTCTTGATAAAGCATTAGAAGTTATTCTTAATGGGACGTATGAAAATATGTTGCATTATGCTCACAATTTGAAAGCTCCAATGACGATGTTACATATGCTTGGTATTATTCTTCCAATTTTAGGTTTAGTAATTTTACCATTAGTTGTATCTTTCATGGCTGGTGATAGTAATCCTTTCCTTTTAGCATTTTATATATCTTTAATGTATAATGTTGGCATCCCCACATTAGTATTTCTAATTGGGAAACAAATTTTAGCAAAACGTCCTGCAGGATATGGTGCGGTTGACATTAGTAATAAAGAAGGTGTGAAAAAATTCAGAAATGTCAATATTCCAATCACAAAACAATTTACAATTAGTATTAATCCACTTTTCTTTTCTATTGGTATTGCAATTGTGGCAATCATCATTGGATTTTCACCGTTATTTATGCATGCGATAGGAACTTCAGATATTTTCTTTGATACTGCAAAACAACATTCTTTACTTGGTTATGTGTGTCCTCCCAATCTTGGACAGGATTGTGATAATGCTGATAAGATTGGACCATTTGGCATTGGATCCTCCATACTTTCCGTATTTTTAATTGCAGGATTAGGTTTAGCAATTGGATTATATTATAGGTTACGTTCTACAAATGTCATTAAAGTGCGAGAAAGAACAAAAGCATTGGAAGAAGAATTTTCATCAGCATTATTCCAATTAGGAAATAGATTAGGTGACGGTATACCTGCGGAAATTGCGTTGGCAAAAGTATCGGCAACGATGGAAGGTACAACGTCGGGAGATTTTTTCCGTATTGCTGAAAGAAATATCGCAAAACTTGGGATGGGATTAGATGAAGCATTATTTAATCCTAAAGTAGGCGCAGTATCACAATTTCCATCTAAAGTCATTGAAAGTTCTATGAAAGTTCTTGTAGAGAGTGTGAAAAAAGGCCCACTCATTGCAGCTCAAGCACTATTATCAATGGCGAATTATATTCAAGAAATCCATCGTGTTGAAGAACGATTAAAGGATCGAATGTCCGATATTATTTCTTCAATGAAAGCTCAAGTTAAATTTTTAACACCCGCAATTGCAGGTATTGTGATTGGAATCACATCCATGATTTCCACAATTCTTACAAAACTTGCAGCGAAGTTGGGAGATTTTTCAGGCGGTCAAGGCTCCGGTGGTGTTGGTGGCGATATGTTAAGTATTTTTGGCATAGGTATGCCTACATTCCATTTCCAGATTGTTGTAGGAGTTTATATCATCCAATTAGCGTATATATTAACAGTTCTTAGTAATGGTATAGAAAATGGTGCAGATAAGTTAGGAGAACGTTATGCGCTTGGAAAGAACATAATTGGGAGCGTATTATTATACTGTATTCTTGCTGCTGTTGTAATGTTGTTGTTCAACCTCTTTGCATCAAGTTTCTTAGGTAATAGTATTTAGAATAATTCTAAAGATGTAAATTAATTAATTAAAATAAAAAAATTACTTTTCTTCCCCTTCTTCTAATAGGATACACACTTCATTTCCAAAGACAATATTTTCTTGTGACTTTGCAAATAAAATATGAGAATCACGATTCACTTCATATTCTTTATTCTTAGAAGTAGCATATTTTGTTCCTTTAGGA
>JABMOA010000075.1 GCA_013204355.1 Candidatus Woesearchaeota archaeon
CAATGATTCCAAAAACATTTCATGTAGATATTCCTCATGATTTTTATCAAAAATTAATGAAAGCGGATTCTAAACATGTTGAGGAAATAGGAATTAATTGGGCTGTTCAACAAACACGTGAATTATTAAATGCTAATGTTCCTGCTGTACATTTTTATATCATGCAAAAAACAGGTCCTATGCAAGAAGTTATGAAGAGATTATATCAATAAATTTCCTTCAACAATTCCCAATTTCTTCAAAGATTAAAGATTTTTCCACACACACTTCAACAGTATCGTAAAGAATTACTTTTGGTGTGAATCTCACTTGTCTAATTGTTCCAGAAGCACTTGAATCATAAGGAACACGTCCAAGATAAATGCCGGATTTTGTCATCTTTGCTTGATCCAATTCAAACGTTTCTGCACGTTCCGATCCAATGACATTTACAAGGAGTCCTTCTACCTTGATGTTTATACCATTTTCAATTGTAAATTTTAATTCTTGTTTTGCTGCATCTAAACAAACTTCCTTTTGTCCCGCAACTTCAGAAACCTTCATATTAATATCAATTGCACATTGTGCTTGTAATTCTACTTGTGCTCGTCCAAAATTCATCACAACCATACCTAGCGAAACCGCAAAAGAAATAAGTAACATCGTTGCTATTAATGGCGCAATTCCTCTTTTATCCATCTCGTTAGAAAATAAGTTTAGGTATATAAAATATTCCTTTACGCAACTTTTCTGAGATTTTCAGTTTCAGCCATTGCTTCTGCTCTAATTTCAGCCCATATTTGATCTTCTTCTTTTGTAAATCCTACAATTTCTTCTTGAACTTTAATTTCTTCTTTGATGACTTTATTTCTGATAGATTTTGGTGCACTTTTTACTAATTCAAGATGTTTCTTTCCTAATTGATCAATTGTTTTAACACTTTTTATTTCAAGATTTACTGCTTTTGTGCGTAAGGACATTAATGCATCTCGTAACTTTCTTAATTTATTGGAAAAAATTTCTCTAACAGCACCTAATTCTTCATTTGATTGATACGTTCTTGCCGAAGCTGTTTTTGCATATTTTAGAAAATCTTTTTCAAGACTCGCAACAACTTTTGCTTGGTTTACTGCTTCATTTGAAACAACTAAAATTTCGTTAGGATTTGTTCTTTGGAAAAATGCCATATTATGAGATTATACTTTACTGTTTAAATAATTGTATTTCTCCTAAATAGTAGCAAATCTTTATAAAAAATGAGGGTTTTATGCACTATCATAAAAGGGATGTATTATGGACACTTTTGAACTTACACAAGAACAAAAAAAATTGGCATATAAAATAATTCTTAGAGATAGCTTTGATAGGATAGAAACAATTGGTGGGATCACTTGTGTATCGGCTGGAAAAAACATTCTTGCAACAGTTGTTGTCTTAAATTTGAAGACTTTAGAACTCCAAGAAAAACAATCTTTCTTATTAGAAAATCCACTTCCTTATAGATTAGGATTTGAAGGATTCCGTGAAGTGCCTGCAATGATTGAAGCTGTTAATCTTTTGGAAGTAGAACCAGAGGTGTTAATAGTATCTGGCGATGGTATTATACATCCACGTGGGTTAGGACTTGCATCCCACTTAGGACTATCATTAAACATTCCAACAATTGGTATAGCAGAGAAATTAATGTGTGGAACAGTTGAAAATGGCAAAGTCTTTGTTGACAAAGAAATCAAAGGATTTGAAGTTACGACTAAAGAGTTTGCAAAACCTGTTTATGTTTCACCGGGACATTTGATTTCTTTAGGATCTAGTTTAGATTTGATTAGGAAGGTAATTAGGCTGCCGCATAAGATGCCAGAACCACTTCATATAGCACAGAGGGTTGCAAAGAAGAAGGTTGAGGGACTGAGAAACTGCACATAACTGGAATTATCCAAAGTGTAATCCCAAGTTATGTTTAAGTGAGGTTTCAAGGGATCTACAGAAGTCCGTAATGAAAAGATATGTTACTACTTTCTATAATTCTGTCGCACACCCCACACTAGACAAGTTCGGACAAACCATATAAATATTGAATATTCTTAATTGGTTATGAAACTAAATATTTCTTTTGTTGAAAAAAGTAATTATGATGTCAAAAGAAGGATTACCTTTCCTGAAGAATTAACAGAAGATTTGGCAGAATTAATTGGCATCGTTGTTGGTGATGGTCACTGATCCATAATTGAAAGAAGTAATTCTATGGTTCAAAAATTTACGCAATCAGCAGTTTATATCTCGGGAAATAAAAATGAAAAAAAATATTTGGATTATGTTTCAATTTTGTTCAAAAACTTATTTGATTGTGAATTCTCATATAGGGAAGATAAAAGGTCTGATGCTGTATTACTCACAAAATATTCAAAAGGTATTGTAAATTATCTCAATCAGGTTTGTGAGATTCCTATAGGCAAGAAATCAAATATTGCTAAAGTACCTTCAATAATAATGAATTCTTCAAATAATATTAAATGTGCTTTTCTGAGAGGACTTGCAGATACAGATTTCTGTTTAAGATTCAGAAAAATTAATGGTATTTATTCTTATCTTCATATCCGTGGCTACTTTAAAAGTAAAAACTTAATTGAAGATTTAGAAAAAATTTATTCTGATCTTGGATTTAATTATTCTTGTTGTTATGATTTGAAAAGATATGATCAGAGATGGGGCGAGTATAAAATGCAAGCGATATATTTGAACGGAAAAAAGAATTTTAAACATTAGGTAAAAATTGTTGGTTTTTCTAACATCAAAAATTTAGATAAAGTAAATCTTTTTAACAATACAGGTAAATATCCTCCAAAAAGAAAAATGAGAGCCCCAGGGGGGAGTTGAACCCCCGACCTCCTGATCTCTTAATGTGCAATGTACACACCAGAGTGAGTCTGTGCACCAAATACAAGTCAGGTGCTATAGCCACTAAGCCACTGGGGCAGCTTTTTATTTTCCAAGTGGGATTAAGTGAAACGCACATCGCACGTATTATCAAATGTTGCTACATTTGTGCGAAAAGCCACTAAGCCACTGGGGCAATCAAGAACCTATTTGAACTAACTATTTATTAAGCTTTTGCCTATTTTAGGCATTAAGTTGTATTTTTATGCGTTTATTTAATTCTAACTTAGCCTATTTCTGATGACTTGGCCATGCTTGTGAAGGGAAGAATGTCTTTGTTTCTTCATAAGGTAAGTATCGTTTCATTTTGAACCATTGCTTGATATAATTTTGTAAGGCATATGTTTCTTGATATAATTCTTTCTTACGTGTTTCCATTGTTTGATTATACACACGTTTTTTAAAAAAATCTAATGCATGTTTAAGAATGCCATGTTTTGCAAATGCAGCTTCATACTTTGGTTCAATGAATGTATTGATGGTCATCTCAACTTCACCTTTGTTCACTTTTAATTTTTGGCCATCTTTAACAATCTCTGTATCTCCTAGTGCAATAAAATGAAAATCCATATCTAAATAATAATGTAAATAAGGTGCTTGAGGTGCTGGTTTTGTTAATCGCCACCAAATCCAAATCTCTTTAACAGGTCCTGTTACACGTTCACCATAATAAGATTCCCACGTATCAGAAGGAACTTCTGGATTTCCTAATTCTGTGTCATTC
>JABMOA010000076.1 GCA_013204355.1 Candidatus Woesearchaeota archaeon
AATTTTTTTTCATTTATTACAACTTGGGTTTAATACCCCGATGCTTGCATCGGAGAATTTTCAAGTTGTAATGACCAGAAAATCCGTTAAGAAAACCAGCGAATACCCCGGAGCTTGCTCCGTTGGGTAGTTGGTTTTTAGGATTTTCTAGTTTATTTCTTGCTAGGTTCAATAGTTTCTAAAGGAAAGTTTAGAAAACCTAACTCAGCAACTTCTCAAGAAATTTCTTAGGGTCCTTTGCTTTAGGAACCGCATGACCTATTAACACACCTGTTGTTCCAAGAAGTAATGCCTGTCCTATATCTTCTTGTGTATGAATACCAGCTCCACAAAGAACGCGTGTGTTCTTGCTTAGTTTATGAACTAACTCAACAGCTTTTACAATAATTTTTGGTTTCGAATTTGTAACAGAAATATTTGTTCCAATTAATCTCTTAGGTTCATAGGCAATATATGTTGGTTTAAATTTTGCAACCTTTTTGATTTCTCCAAGTGTTGATGCACAGACAACCGTTTGCAATTTCTGTTTATGACAACTCTCTATAATTACTTTAAGAAATTTCATGGGAATTTTTCTTTCAGAATGGTTTAGAATTGTACCTTTTACACCAATCTTTTTCAATTCAATAACAGAAATTTTTCCAGTATGAGCACCTAAATCTACTTTAGAACAATGTTGTGCAAACACTGAAATATTCACCTTATCAACAATTTCTTTTGTTGTAAGAAGTGATGGTGCAATGGCAATCTCATATTTAGATCTTTTAACTTTTGCAATTTTTCGTGCTAACTCTAATCCTTTACTTCCAACCGATTCTTTGTACAATTTGAAATTTATTAAAATTAATGGCCTAGTCATTCGGTATAACCTCATTCGTGAGCTTACTTTTGTAAACTTTCATTTTTTGAATTTAAATTCTACGTTAATAACATTTGGATCTTTTCTTGTCCCTTTTTTAATTTTCTTGAGCATTCTATAGAGGTAACCAACAACAATAAAAATTATGATTATAGGTAACAAAAGTAAAAACACATTAAATAACAAAACTAAAACTATAATTGCAACAATAATAATACCAAGTATCCAAAACCATGCCTTAATTCCTTTTGCTGTGAAGATCATGATTCATATATTTACCTACAACTATAAAAACTATTCCAAAAACTAAAGCTAAAATAAATATTTTCAGGCTCATTGAAACAAAGAATTCAATTGGAAACGTTTGAATTAACAATGACTCGGCATCAAACATCCAATTTCCTTGTGGAAAAAAGATTCTATGGAACCAGGTAAATAATGTATTAAAACCAATTAAGGCAAACATTAACAAACTTCCTAACCCAATAATTGTTGTCCATCCACCGTAATTGAGGAATTCTGATATCTTTTTAATTTTCTTTCTATAATGAGTTAAGAATAAAGTTAATATTAACAAACTCACATAAAACATAACATCAGCATAAAAGAATACCTTCTTTACATCATACATATGTGAAACCGCATTCTCTTCGTATGGAACTTTCAACTCATCCTTTCCTTGAAGAAAATCAACTGTTTGCTGTTGATTATCTGATAAAGGAGTTAAAAACAAAACAATCTTAAAAGAAAATAAAACTAAAAATACGATTGCAATAAATGAAAATAAGATTACTTTCCATTTCATAATAGCACAAAATCACTCAGCTATAAAAACCTAACGATTAAAAAAACCTTCAGTATGCAATAATGCTTGATATGCTCTAGCTTTCCTAACATGCCCATAAGTTTCTAATCTTACTTCACCTTCAGTCAAATCTAAAACATGATTTTTACCAGCATCAGCTAAGTCACGATTTAACCCACTACGACCTAAATTATACGCAGCGATTGCATTGTTTCCTTTTTCAAAAATAGTTAAATCCTTAAATCCCTTAGTATTATATTTTGCCAACATCCGTTTAAGATGCATGACACCACATTCTATATTATTTTCAGGAGATGCTGAACAATCAATTGGATTTTCTCTACCAGATTTCTTATGATTCTTTTCAATGTAATCAGCAGTTTGACCAGTGATTTGCATGATGCCTTTTACACCAGTATGAGATACAGAACCTATATTCCCACCACTTTCTATATGTAAAATAGTAAAAGCAAGATCATAAGGTACATGATATTTGATACACATATTTCTTAAATGTTCTCCATAATTTTCTTCAATTTCACCAGCTACTCTTAGAAGTCGTTTTTGACCATGTGCAGCCACTAACCTATATCGTGATTCAACTTCATTTGGCAAATAAAATCCTTCCATTGGAGGAATTAATTCAAGGTTTGACAAATAATTTCCAGCTTGTTCTACTGCAACATCAAGGGAATCTAATACTTCATCAACTACAGTATGTCCGTTTACAGCAGCATCTTTTAATTCTGAAACAACATTTCCTACATTATCAAATACATTATATTCTATTTCTGGTAAAGGTGGTGGTTTAATCCATGAAGAGTTATCTAAACCAACAGATGCAAAACCTGTCCTTACCGTTTGTGGATCTGCTCTATACTCTATGCCTCCATTATTAAACCCACTAATAATTATGCCAGCTGATGCTAGACTGAGTAATGTTAATTTATTTTTTTGAATAATATTTTTTAATTGTCTCATCTTGAATATCTGATTCTATTTTCTTTTCCAACAACTCTAAGTGGGTAGGTATCACCAGGGATATAAACACGTTTAATGCTTATGCCAACAAGGTTAATGTCTTGTGAGCGATCTACAAAAAATTCTTCTATTGTAGGATCAACCCAAATTTCATAATTATTTAATCTTACAACTCCAATATTTCGTATTGTTTGGTCTATTCTTCGTAAACCATCTAATCTTACTTGTAAAATTTGTTTTTCAAAAATGTTTGGGCAAAATTCTAAAAATTTACGTGGTGCAACATAATTAAATCCACTTAATGCTGTTGGTCTTAATCCCTTACTTATATTTGGCTTATAATTAGTTCCATTTAGTAAAACGTTTCCATTACGTAATATTTCATCACGAATTATCTGGGCATAATAATCAAATAGTTCTCCTGTCTCTTTTCGTAATTCTTGTTCTAATGTCATTTTCTATAAATTGAGGGATAGGTTTATAAATCTTTGGCAAAGTATTACTTTTAAGGAGTAAATCCCTTGTCTCCTTTAAAATTATGGTAACATTAGAATCAAAATATGATATATTTACTCGTTTAGGAAGCGGTGCAATTTCTACAGTTTATTTAGTCCAAAATAAAGCTAATGGTAGATATTTTGCTGCAAAACGAGCCAATTCTCCTGATAAATTAAGATATCTTCAAAGAGAAAAAGATCTTTTTAGTAGTTTACATAAGAACCAAGGTATTGTTACATTTATAGAATCTGTTGAGGATGTTAGGGCTGGATTCCCTTATTACAATTTTGCAAATATTTTTCAGTATGTTGGTGGTGAACCATTAAATGACTATTTAGTGAATTCAGATCAAAAACCACTTATTACATTTTCACCTCAAGAAATTCTTTGGATCTCCCAACAATTAGTTTCAGGTCTGTTATATTTACATGCGAATGGGATCATTCATGGAGATTTAAAACCAGATAATGTCATGAAGAATAATTTAGATATCCGTATCATTGATTTTTCAGCAGCAAGGAGGATTGGAGATTCTCAAAAAGTAAGTGGTTCTTTATCCTATGGAGCGCCTGAACAATGGGATCATGGAAGTTCTTTTGAAACAGATTATTATTCATTAGGTGCTTTATTAAATAGTCTTGCAAAAGGACAACGGTTAGGTTTTTTGGATGTTTTTAACGTAACCTCAAGACATGATATCTCAGATAAATTCAAAGAAGGCCTATCTTTTTTATTAAATAAAAATCCCTCTGTTCGTCAAAAAGGATTAGGTTTAATTCTTTAATTAAATTATTACAACTTGGGTTTAATAGTTTCCAAAGGAAACTCCATAAAATATTGTTTCTGGACTTGATTAAAATCAAGTTTTAGGATTTTCTAGTTTATTTATGACCTTTCATCATAATCTTCTGCAATTCACTAGAAATAAATTTTCCACTTGCTTTCCCCGCAAGCTCCTTCATACACATCCCCATCAACGCACCCATTGGGGCTTTAGGATTTCCTTCTACAATTTTCTTAATTACAAGATGTAACTTCTCTGTACTAAGAGAAGCATATTTCTTTAAAGAAAAGTTTCCTTTAATCTTATCAATTAACACATCCAACATAATGTCCTTATGAATTTTATCTTCAGCTAAATATCCTAAGATTTCATGGAAATCATTTTCAGTTAACAAGTCCGTATCACAATCATATTTTCTTCTAATTTCAACCAACATTCCCGTTAAAATATCTGCAATAAATGCAGATTTAATATCTTTATATTTCTCTGCCAGTTCTTCAAATAATTCTGCACGTCCGGATTTTACGACTAATGATGCAAGGTCATTTCCTAATACATATTGTTTGCCAATCCTACTTATTTTCACATCTAATAATTCTGGTAACCTCACATTCTTAACTGGCCTAATCAAAGGAACATCTGTCTCAGGATACATTCGTGCTGCGCCTGGCATAGGTCTCATGTATCTACTTGTTGCATCCGGTTGTGCTTGCCTAACTTCTTTTGGAACGCCTAACCACAACTCTTGTGCACGTTCATACACAGCTTCTAATGCAATTTTTCCACGAACATCATCAGTTGCAACTAAAATAAAAGCATCAGATTTTTTACATTTTAATTCTTTTTTCACATCTTCAGCATCTTTGATTGTAATTCCATAATTTGGCATTTCATCAGAATGAAAAATACCTCCAACACCTGCTTTAATTTTTGCTCTACCTGAAAATTCTGTACCTAACCTATAATTCGGTTGCAACTCCTTCCCAACCAAACCAGCTAAACCTTCCAACTTCATACCAAGAATTCTTCCTTTCTTTTTTAAACAATCCTTTACAATTGTAGATGGACATTTTTCAAAAATTTCAGATAAATCAACAATGTTTAATTTATTCAACTTTTTTCCTTTCAATAAATTCTTAAGATTTAATAATTCCAATTGACGCTTCATTTCTAATTCAACAAGCAACGGAATTTGTTTCAAATCCTGTGCACCTTTAATCTCAACTCTTGTACCACCTATAATAGAAACATTAACATCCTGCCTGATAGTTCCCAATCCTCTTTTAACACCAGGTAATGATCTAAGTAACATCCCTAACTTTTTTGCAGATTCTAAACATTGTTGAGGAGATGTAATATCAGGTTCTGTTCCAATTTCAATTAGTGGAATTCCTAAACGATCCAACCGATAAATTTTTTCACCCGTAGATTCAGACACAATCTTACATGAATCCTCCTCCAAAGAAACATTAGCAACCCGAACCTTTCCTTCAGATGTTTCAATACTTCCTCCTCGTGCAATTAACGCCGTACGTTGAAATCCAGATGTATTGGAACCATCTGCAACACTTTTTCTCATGACTTGGATCACAGGAGAAATGTTTGATTTTAAAATTTCACAAAATTGTAATGATGTATATAACGCATCTTGATTTATCTCATGTGGAGGTTCAGAATCCGTTTCCACCAAACATGTTGAATTATGATATCCCTGGTATACAAATGTTTTATTTCTGAGTTGCTCTTGTGCAGCTGCAACATCAACCTTACCAGATTCACCTGCAGATGCACGTATTTTTCTACGTACTGTAAAATCTGGTTCTTCATCTCTTAGAATCGTTGGACAAGAACAAAACAACTTTTTCCCTTCCAACTGTTGATGAATTTCAATCCCACACTTCAAACCGAGTTTCTTATGCATGTAGAGAAGAAAGTAATATCGTTTAAAAAACTTCTCTTAGGAATGGCTCTGTAGAAACCCTCAATAATCTTTGTATTAGGGCACGGCACTTCCTACGAGATAAACTAATTTATCTCGTGTGCCTCGTCTTTGACAGGGTATCAAAAAACA
>JABMOA010000077.1 GCA_013204355.1 Candidatus Woesearchaeota archaeon
CCATATAGGTACTGGTTGTGTAGGGATTGTAATGTTCATTGTAATTCATGAAGAGATTAAGCTTCTTTTTGTATAAATAGGTAGAATTCTTTATAAAAATATTGTTTGTTTGTCCCTTCTTAGAGACAATCTCTTTATTTGTCTATAACCACAATCAATTTAAACAAATTCGCTTTCTTTAACTTAGGTGATTATAATGACAGAAGAAAAAATTTATGCTGCAAAAGAACAAGGTATTGAGAAAGATGAAACATCTGAAGAAATTTCTGAAGATATGGAACATGGTGATAAAGATGAAGATGTGTATTCTAAGGAAGGTCGTGAGAAATTAGAAGAGGATGATGAGATTGAAGCATGGGAAGAAGGTTTCATGGAAGGTGCAGCTCAAGCAGGTCAGTTAGGAAAAGATGCGTTAACTGGAGAATCTTTAATGGATGTTGAAGATGTTGTTGAAACTGAAATTGACGGAAAAATTTACAGGTTTGTTTCTGAAGAGAATGCTGTGAAGTTTAGAAAGAAGAAACAAAAAGCTGAAGAATAATCTGAATTTTTTTATTTATTTTTTATTATTAAAAAAATGAAAAATTTACAAAATACTAATCAATGTTCTCATATCTTCATCAGCATCAATCTTCTGTGCAAGACGGCGAAGAGGCGTTCCATAATGTTTTTCTGCAAGTGCTTCTAAATCTTCTTTATAAGGGTGTTCTAAAGAAACTTTTTGACGTAAACCTTCTGATGGATGGACCAGTGTACCAATCCTATTACTTGGCGATAAATTATTATAATGTGTTAAAGATTCTTTGAAATCGTCTAAAGCAATAATCCGATGTAATGTTGATACAAAATTTTCTTGAGCCCATCCACGATGTTCATTAGCTGAAAGTCTTAGCTTAACTATTTTAAGCCCATCTGTAAAACCATACTTATTTTCAAAAGAAACTTTTGTGTGATCATCATATAATACAAAACGTAAATCAGCTAACATATCTCCATATTGAAATAAATCTCTATCCTCATTTTTAAAAGGAACTAAAAAGTTATTATGCACCTTTAGATAAGGTGGCCCATCTATACCACCATAAAATGGATCTTTTCCAACAATGCCTACATGTGCTAATTTCATCTTGTTATCATTTGACTTTTTCACAGAACTAACTTCTGTAAAAAAGGTTCCTTTAGAGTCAGAATATATTAAATCATTTTCTTCTATACTATGACCTGATATACTTCTTAAATTTTCTTCTTCTAAAATATCATGGAAAAAAACAGTGTTATGTGAAGGAGATTGAGAAGAATATACTGCTCCCAATCTTGACCCTATAGTTGTGATTCCCATACTAACAGCTTGGGCGTGAATTTTTTCCAAATCAAAACCTAAGCTACAAGAATTAAGACGAAGCCCATTAGTTATATTTTTTACATCCCAACAATTTGTAAAAGCACTAACTCTTACAGTTCTACAAGTATTCTCTGAAATATAATTTGCTTTTCCTATTTTGTATGCGAGTGGTTTAAGATCGCCTTGAAAAAATGATTCATAGTCTGTTGAAAGTTGGGGTACTTTAGTTAATGTAGTTAGTTGCGTCATTAGTGAGAAAATAGGCCTTTTTTTTATAAATGTAATGTTGATTTTTGATGATAATAGAAAAATTAAAAAGAAAAAGAAATTACCGAATCAACTCAGTCTCAACAATATTGAAGGCTTTATGTAAAGCTGTTTCAAGGTCCCAATCAGATTTCTCTGATGAAAGTATCCTTCCTGGGAAGTCTATCTTTAACTTGACGTCAAACTGGGATTGTTTTCCATCTTTGTTGATTTGTTTGAGATGTATAGTCACGCGGAAGGTTTCGTCAATCTTTCGTTGGAGTTTTTCAGCTTCTCGTTCTGTGATTGCATACAAAACATTTTCCTGATGTTCTGAAAGATTACAATCATTTAATCCTACGTAATTTAGAACATAATTCGCAATCTTTTCCAAAGATGATATTTTTCCAAGAATATTTCTTATGGATAATATACCATAAAATTTTTCTGAATCTTGAACTAATAAAGATTTAACTCGTTTTGCCACCATTTTATCAACTGCAGCCTTGAGAGTATCTGTTGGTGCAATTGTAATAAGGTTATCATTGGTACTAAAATCTCCTACTGGAATCATCGGAAATGGTGTCGCTTCAACTGAAGATGCTTTTGTATGTAATTGAGCATTATAATGGCTTGCTTTATCACGATGAGGAGACCAGTTGATTGCTTTCCTAATAATATCACGATAAGATAAAATACCATATAATTCACCTTGATCATAGATAGGAACATGATCTACGTGTTCTTCACGCATAATATGCATTGCTTGCGATAATGGATTATCTTTTGTTACATGATTAGATTTGATAATCTTTACTTCATTTACTTTCAAAGAAGCAACTCGTGGAAGTTGAAGTGCAAGGTTTGCAAGATCTAATGCTGATACGACTCCAATAACTTCTTTACCTTTACTAACAGGTAAATGACCCACATCTTGTTCAAACATCGTATGTGCTGCTTCTAGAACATCTGTTGATTCTTCTAGGATTGGGGTTTTCTGTAAGAAATCTGCAATATCCACTTCAGATGGATCCACGTTTGTATGAATTATTTTTTTCTTTTCTATTAATCCAAGATAACGTTTATTTTTGAATACTAACGCTGATCGTTTTTCATATTGGCGCATTTGACCAATTACTTCTGATAATTTTGTTTTGTCACTAAGTTCTAAGAAATCATTTTTTACAATAGAAGATATCTCCATGAATATACCACCTCCGTATACATATACTTGATAAGATTAGGATGTATATAAGTGTTCTGATACTACTTTATAGGATTTTAACCATAATGTTTATAAATCATCTCTCAAAATCATTGATATTAGGAAATGTGGGCGTGCTTGCCTGAATCCAAAGAGTAATCAAAACAACGGAGGCAAATAATATGGGAATATACAGTAAAATCAGAGAAATCTGGAAAAAACCTAAAGAAGGTTTAGGTGAATTATGGAGAGAAAGACTTCTTGCGTGGAGAAGAGAAGACTCTACAGTTAGAATTGAAAGACCTACAAGATTAGATCGTGCTCGTTCTTTAGGATATAAAGCAAAACAAGGTTTTGTTATTCTAAGACAAAGAGTACCACGTGGTGGACATACAAGACCACAAATTAGAAAAGGTCGTAGACCAAAACGATACGGTACAAGATTAAATTTATCTAAGAATTATCAACAAATTGCAGAAGAAAGAGCTCAAAAAAAGTTTCTGAACTTAACTGTTTTAAACTCTTATTGGGTTATGGAAGATGGTATCTATTATTGGTATGAAATTATCCTGGTTGATCCTAATCATCCTGTGATCAAAGCTGATAAAAACTTACAATGGTTACAAGCTAAGAAAACAAGTAGTTGTGTTTTCCATGGACAAACTTCTGCTGGTAAGAAAGGTAGAGGTCTTCGTAAAGCATAGTTTTTTATATGCTTAGAAATCATTTTGATTTCTGGCACACAAGAATTTAAAAAATTCTTCGTGTTTCTTTTTTTTTATTTATTTTTATTAATTCTTGATCTGAAGAAAGAGAAATCTTTATATTTAAGTAAAAAGATGTGATAATATATGAATAAAGTTTATTATACTATTTTTATTATTTTAATTTCGTTAGGATTCTATTATTTTGGAGATGTAGATAGTTTTACAAGTGCTACAGTTGTAGATTCATATGTTGAAGATCAAGGTGATATTGGTATTTATTTCTGTCCACATCAGGATTGCGAAACTGCTTTAGTGAATTTCATTGATTCTGCAGAAGAAGAATTGCATTGTGCGTTGTTTGACATTGGTTTGGAATCTGTTCAGAAGAAGATTTTAGAAAAATCAAAAGAGATTGATGTAAAAATTGTAACAGATGATGGATATTATAAAAAATTTAATTATTCTTTTGTAAGAAAAGACAAATCTGGTTTGATGCATAACAAATTTTGTATTGTTGATGGTAAAAAAATTAGTGGTGGAAGTATGAATCCAACTGATAATGGCGCGCATAAGAATAATAACAATTTACTTCTGATTGAATCACCAACACTTGCAAGCAATTATGAGGCTGAGTTTCAGGAGATGTGGGAGGGCATATATAAAAAAGGTGAACCTGTGCTAAATCCTAATGTTAAAGTGGGAGATGTGATGTTGGAAAATTATTTTTGTCCAGATGATCATTGTGCAAATCATGTTAAGGAAGAATTAAAGAAGGCTGAATTATCTATCCATTTTATGACGTTTTCTTTCACGCATGAAGGAATTGCGAATATTATTCTTTTAAAACATTTAGACAATATTAGTATTGAAGGTGTTATGGAAGCTCGTCAAGTTAGCAAGTATTCTCAATTCATGCGATTGGAAACTGCGGGGATTAATGTTGTTAAGGATACAAACCCAAACAATATGCATCATAAGGTATTTATTATTGATAACAAAACTGTGATTACAGGATCATTTAATCCTTCTGCTAATGGTGATACGAGGAACGATGAAAATATTTTGATTATTAGTAGTGAAGAGATTGCGCAAAAGTATTTAGAAGAATTTGAAAGATTACGAAGTTAATTACAAAATTGTTTTTCTTACGGCATTCTTCCAAGATTGATAATAATGATTTCTCATCTTCTGTTCCATCATTGGCATAAATTCTTTATCTTGCTTCCAACAGCGTTTGATTTCTTCAGCATCTTTCCAATAGCCAACTGTTAATCCTGCTAAATATGCAGCACCTAAAGAAGTTGTTTCTATTACTGTTGGACGTATAACTTTAGTATTAAGGATATCAGATTGAAATTGACAGAGGAAATTATTTTCTGCAGCTCCACCATCTACTTTCAAAAATTTGATGTCAATTCCTGAATCTTTTTCCATTGCCATAAAAAGATCTTTAATTTGATAACAGATTGCTTCCAAGGCTGCACGAACAAAATGATTACGATTTGTGCCACGTGTGATGCCTGTTATTAAACCACGTACGTTTTGCTTCCAGTAAGGTGCACCTAAACCAACAAAAGCAGGAACGAAATAAACGCCTCCATTATCTTTAATAGACGTTGCCATTTTTTCTGAATGAGAAGCATGTTTAATAATATTTAATCCATCACGGAGCCATTGAATTGCTGCTCCAGCAATATACACGCCACCTTCCAAAAGATATGCAGGTTGACCTTTTGCATCACATCCTAACGTTGTTAATAATCCGTGACGTGAATTAACTTTCTTTTTTCCAGTATTGAATAATACAAAACCACCTGTCCCATAGGTACAATTTACGGTGCCAGTTTCAAAACAAGTTTGCCCAAATAAACCAGCTTGTTGATCACCTGCGATTCCAGAGATTGGAATATGCGCAGGAAGAAGACCTACTTTCACAGTATAACCAAAAACATGTGATGATGCATGAACTTTTGGAAGAATCTTGATTGGAATGTTGAATAATTTTAAAAGATAAGGGTCCCATGCTAATTTTTCAATGTTAAAAAGTAATGTTCTGGAAGCATTAGTGTAATCTGTGGCATGAACTTTTCCTCCAGTTAATTTCCATAGTAACCATGTATCAATAGTTCCAAAGAGCAGCTCACCAGCTAATGCTTTTTTTCTTGCACCAGAAACATTCTTAAGAATCCATTCAATCTTCGTTGCTGAGAAATAAGCATCAACTTTCAAACCAGTTTTTTGCTTGATTTTTGTAACAACAGATTTATGTTTCTTAAGACGTTCACAACGTGTTGATGTCCGATGACATTGCCACACAATTGCATTATAAATTGGTTTGCCCGTATTTTTATCCCATATAACAGTTGTTTCACGTTGGTTTGTAATACCTATTGCTTGAATGGAATTTGGTGACACAATTTTCAATACTTTCTGAATGGAATTATTAACAGTACGCCAGATGTCTAAAGGATTATGTTCTACCCATCCTGGTTCTGGAAAATGTTGTGGAAATTCATGATACGCACTTGCAATTTTTTTTCCAAATTTATCATAGACAATTGCTCTGCTTCCTGTGGTTCCTTGATCTATTGCTAAAATGTACTTTTTCATAATCACTCTTTTTTAGTTCTTAAGATTATAAGTTAACATAAAAATCTATCGGAATGAGGAGAATGGAAAATAGATTATTTACTTAGTGGTTTCAAAGAATCATCCAATAAACTTATAAATATACGCCTAAAAGTAACTTTATAAATATAAGGTGAAATAATATGAAAGTAGAAAAAGGAAATAAAGTTAAAGTTGAATATGAAGGTAAATTTGATGATGGGTCTGTGTTTGATAGTTCTAAGACTCATGGAAAACCTTTAGAGTTTATTGCAGGTCAAGGTCACGTTGTGCCTGGGTTTGATAATGCTATTGTAGGTATGGATAAAGATGAAGAAAAAGAAATCACAATCACACCTGAAGATGGATATGGCCCAATTAATGCAGAATTAACAAAAGAAGTTCCACGAGATCAATTACCAAAAGATCAGGATCCAAAAGTTGGTATGATGTTAGCTGTTAGTTTACCAAATGGTCAGCAAGTCCCTGCAACGATTACAAATGTTACAGAGGAGAAAGTTACAATTGATTTAAATCATCCTTTAGCTGGTAAAACTCTACATTTTAAAATTAAAGTTGTTGATATCACTGAGGTTTCTGAAGAAGAATTAAAGAAGATGGAAGAAGCTCATAAAAAGATGGAAGAAGGTGGATGTGGCGATGGCGGTTGCGGAAGCGAAGAGTGTGGGTCTAGTTCCGATGAGAAGGAAGATGGATGCGGCGATGGTACTTGCGGGTCTCATTCTGATGACAATCAAGATGATGAAACCAGTGAAGAATCTGATGTAAAAGAAACTTCTGAATCTAAAACTGAATAAATTTTTGAATTTTTTCTTAATTTTATTTTATTTTTCTAGTTAAATATTCTATTACTTTCGTATATTGAACTGGTTTAAATTCATAAGGGCGATGAGTTTTTAATACTTTTTTTAGTCCACTTTCAAATTTTGTTTTTAATAAATTTAATTCTAAAGGTGATAGTTCAGTTTTTTCTATTATTCCTTCAACAACTGATGAAGTTAAACTAAATCCCTCATTAGTATAATAACTTAAAGAATGTAATACATCTCTGGGATTTTTTGAATCCTCACCTGTTAACTGAAGAATTGTAATATATGATCCTTTTTGTGTCATTTAAAAAAATAAAGAAAAATAGTTTAAATACTTTATGAATATAAAAGCTAATATGAGAAATAATCTCTCTAAACGTTATAACTTTTGAGATAAAATTATTATAAATATTATTGTCATGAACTGACAAAAAAATAAGCCCCTGCCGAGATTTGAACTCGGGATCTTTACATCTTTGTAATTCCTTTTTATGGAAAGTACCAATGTAACGCCTTACCACTGGGCCACAGGGGCATTGAATCATGGAGAAC
>JABMOA010000078.1 GCA_013204355.1 Candidatus Woesearchaeota archaeon
CCCTGTGAATATGCAAATACAAATGTAAAAGTTATGCAAAGTATTCTCAATAAAATTTCAGAATTCAAATCTTGGTTAGAAACAAAAGAAATCAAATTAATGTTAGAACCTGGAAGATTTATTGCTGCACCTGCAGGAAAGCTTTACGCAAATATCATTGCAATTCATGGAAGCACAATCATCGTAAATGCATCTGTTTACAATTCAGATATGGATGCATTAATAGTTCCAGTTAAACTACTCGTTGAAGGAGAGCTAACCAAAGAAAATCAAGAAGCACAACCTTACATTATTAAAGGAATAACACCATGTTCCTTGGATTTGTTCAGATATAGAGTATATCTAAAAAAACCAAAAGTTGGAGATACAATTACTTTCCTTAACGCTGGAGCATACAATTTCACCACGGAGTTTTGCGATTTAGATAAAATGGAAACAAAGGTAGAAGAATGAAAGAAAATTTAACATGGATGAATCTACCACAAGAGTATAGTACAGACGCTTCAAAGTATGTCATAATCCCCATCTCATATGAAAAAGATTTAACTTTCGGTACAGGCACATCAAAAGGTCCTGAAGCAATTATCAAGGCATCTAAACATCTAGAATACTACGACGACCAATTTGATTGTGAACCATTTGAAAAAGGAATAAAAGTTCAGCCACAATTAAATCTTAATGATTCACCACCTGAGGAAATGGTTGATGCAATAGCAAACTCCATTCCTAACAAATTCATAATTGCATTAGGTGGAGATCATGCAACAACTATTGGAACGGTCAAAGGATTGGAAGAATATCATGAAGAGTTTTCCGTAATTCAATTTGATGCACATGCTGACTTCAGAGATTCATGGAATGGATCAAATCTAAACCATGCATGCGTTGCAAAACAAATTAGCAAAAAACATTCTATATTACAGATTGGAATTAGATCAATGGATGTTGATGAGAAGAAACAATTAGATCAAACAGATAATGTGCATATAATAAAAGCATACAATTTTAATTTAGAATTAATCAAATCAATCCTGCCAAAATTACATCAAAAAGTTTTCATCACAATAGATGTAGACGCATTTGACCCTTCTGTTATTAGAAACACAGGAACACCTGAACCAGGTGGGTTGTTATGGAATCAGGTCATTAAGACACTAGAATTAATTTTTCAAGAAAAACAGGTAATAGGATCAGATATTACTGAATTTGCTCCTAATAAGGATTATGATGCGGAAGCTTATGCTTTGGCAAAATTAGTGTATAAAATTCTTGCTTTAGATTATTCAAACACCAAATAATATAAATACCATCAATTTAGTATAAACATAAAATAGATGGAGGTGATAATATGAAAAAAATATTAGCAGTATTGAGTTTAATTTTAGTTCTGTTTTAATTATTGGATGTGAAACTCCAGAAGTTGTTGAAGAAATCAAGGAACCAGTTAAAGAAGTTGATGTAGCAATTGAACCAGTTAAGGAACCAATTGTTACAGAAAAAGTAGAAACTGTAAAAATAAAGGTTACAAAAGATGGTTTTGTCCCAGATGAATTACGTGTAAAATTAGGTTCAATTGTTACATGGGAAAATATTGATGATGACAAACTGGTAGATGGACCAATGATTCTAGGAACCAAGAAATGTATCAAAGTTAAAAGCGATAGACTAGAACCTAATGAACTATATAGCTTCACATTCAAAGAACGAATGGAATGTAAAATTTCTAATGGAATACTACCGAGTCAAATAAGGACTATTTTTGTAGAATAATTTTTATTATTATTATTTATCTTACCTTTTCCTCAAATTTTTGGAAAAATTGACGTTTTGGACTTTTGACTCTTGATTCAACATTTCTAAGAAATAAGTACAATTTAGCATTTAATTCATCTGATTTATATGAAAGAAGTTGATAATTTTCTTTATTTAAATATCCTAAATCAAAACAAAGATTAACCAATACTTCAACTTCCTTAGCTGAAGCATATGAAACATTGAGAAAGTATGCAAATTCTCTATCACTTGCTTTCGCACTTCCTTCAGCAATATTTAATGGAATTGATACGGAAGCACGACCTAGTTGAGAGGTGATATTATGAATTTCTTCTTTTGGAAAAAAATTTGATTTTTGATATACATGTAAAACAAATTGATATGCTAAATGATAAACTTGAATATTTTTATAATTTCTTGCCATGCATGGATTAAACTTTAATGATTTATATCTATTTATACGTCCTAGAATATACATCTTAGGCGGGTGGGACTTAATATAAAAAGGATTGTGAGCTGAATAAAAAAAAGTTTGTTTGATATAGAATAGGGAATCTAAAACATAGCTAAAGCTATACCTTATAAAAAAAAAGAAAAAAAAAAGGTTGAAAAAAATGAAAACCATATGTAGTTTAACACAAAGATATGAACGTTAGTGAGTGCATGCTGAATATCTCGTTGCCTTGATACTTACACACCACTTCTATCAAACGGGTATTCTTTCCGTGTTCTAAG
>JABMOA010000079.1 GCA_013204355.1 Candidatus Woesearchaeota archaeon
TTCACAGGCAGATAACAGTATTAAAAAAAATGCTGATGCTGCAGAAAATTTTATTTATCTTGTTTTAAATGAGCCAGAAGAAGCAAAGAAGTTTATGCACGACGATTTTGTTTTTAGGTATATGGGGAAAATACCTGTATATGCTCAAGGAAGCTCAGTTATAAAGAAGTCTTATGACAAAGAAACTTACTTTACAGAGTTTTTAGATGTTGTGGGCGCCTTATTGCCCAGAGGCATTGTTTTAACACCTTTAGATGTTATAGCAGATATAGATAGTGCTGCTGTAATCATGGTTGGGGATGCTGAGGGTGCCTATGGAGAATATGACAATGAGTATGTTTTTACCTTTAAGTTTAAAGACGGAAAAATTATAGAACTCGATGAGTACAATAGTGATGTTTTGGTTGTTGAAGCTCTTTATGGAAATACATTATGGCCAAACTCTAACCCACCTCTTATAGAGTATTTTTGGCACTCAAAAGGACCAAATTACTCTCAAGAAAACTTCGATATGCTTGTTGAGAAATGGAACACCCGTGTTAATCAAACCTCATGCAATATAAACGGAGCTAGTGTTCTTACACCAAAAGTAAAAAATGAAAATTTTGATTTTATATGGATGCTTGAATGGCCATCAGAAGGAGCGCGAGATGCTTGTTTTGAAGAGTGGTTGTTAGACCATGAAGACGGCTGGCAAGAAGACATAGCTGGAATCATGTCAAATGATATAGACAATGGCGCATTTTTATTTAGTCAAGAAGTGGGCAGATTTCCAAAATCATGGAGTGATTCTGATACTTTTAGTCATACCTATTATTTTTGTAACTTTAATGAGGGGTCAGATGAAAAAACTCTTCACGATTACAGAGCTGATCTAAATGCTATTACAGACTTTTCTGAAAATCACTGGTATACACTTCTTGAGCCGATGTTTGAACCAGAAATGCCAGCAGACTTTATATGGTTAGACATTTGGTCAAGCGATGAAGCCAAAGCAAGTGACAACGTTATTTGGGAGGCAACCCACCTACCTCAAAAAGCAGCAGACATGGTAACTTGTGGGGCAGAAGGAATCACCGGAATAGAGTTTGACGGAGTTTCTGTAAGAGATTAATTAAGCTAACTCGAGCTCTCCCTTTTAATAGGGAAGGCTCGAGTTTTATTTATCTTTTTTCTGAGAGTTCAATCTATAGCTCCGCCAAGAGCAACACCAACCCTATTTAAACAGGGCCGTTAGTTAAAGCAAAAAACAGCAGCGCCATGAGTAGTAATCGAACCAAATTCATGGAACTTAAAGAAGGTATCAATATAGGTAGAGTTAAGAATATTTGGTATTACTCAAGAAGTAGGTGGAGTAGAAATACGATAGAAGATTTGTTGATGAAACAAAATTACTTTATCCCACATAAGGTAACTGTATTTGAAGGAGAAAATGGAAGTAAAAGAGATTTCACAGATCCTAAGGATGAATTACTAGATACGATTCTTACAACTGTTCAACAATTCGATAGACAACAGAGGAGACAAGTGAGTGTTTCTGGAAAACGACATCTCTCACTTACCCAAGGAGAGAATGGAGTTTTCATGGGTGGAACAATTAACTTTGGATACTCAAACATTGAAAAGAAGTGGAAGGAAAATCCAGATGAATCTAAATGGGTAAAGGAAATCTTCAAACAATATGAACAAGGAAAATCATTAAAGGATATTAAATCCCTACTTGATTCCAATGGAGTAAAACCTAGAAGAGGTAATTTATGGAGTTTGGGAACACTTAATACGATATTAAGAAATAGAGTTTATATAGGAGAGTATTTTTGGATTGATAAAGAAACCGAAGATAGGTTCCACATTGTAGTTCCTCAAATCATTACTCATTCATTGTTTAATCGAGTTCAAAAGAAGATTAAAAAAAACACTAAGAACAAAGGTAACAACTCTAGAAAATATGAATCCTTATTAAGTAACTTACTTGAATGTTACTGTGGAGAAAACATCTCAGGTCAGATTAGAAAATCGGTAGGTAAGAACTATTACACCTGTTCATCCAAAAGAAATCATTACAAAGGGAAGGATGTAGAAATTTGTGATAACCGAAGAGGAATGAATCTTGAATTAACCGATGGGTTTGTAACATCAAACCTTCAAACAGTGATGAAGGATTCATCAACACTAAAAGAACGATTTAAAAAGGATGTATTGAGTAAGAAGGATGTTGATAAAAAAGAAATTGAATCATTAAAGAAAGAACTAGAAAAGAAAATCAAACAGGTGGATAACCAAATTGATTTAACAGTTAAATCTATATCCATAAATGAAGTAAATCACATGATGAAGAAAACAGATGAAA
>JABMOA010000080.1 GCA_013204355.1 Candidatus Woesearchaeota archaeon
ATACATGGCTAATTTTATCTATAAAACTAGACCAGATGGATTGTCAGTTCTAAACCTAAAGAAGATTGATGAAAGAATTAGATTAGCAATAAACTTAATTTCTCAATATCAACCTGAAGATATCTTAATAGTAAGTAGAAGAGAGAATGGTTGGAAAGCTCTAAAGAAGCTACACAAACTAACTGGTATTAATGTAATTACTGGAAGATATCCTCCAGGAATATTAACTAATCCACAACTTGAAACATTTGTTGAACCAAAAGTGGTTGTTGTATGTGATCCTTGGCCAGATAGAAATGCAGTAGAAGATGCAGCAAAAGTCGGAATTCCAGTAGTTGCTTTATGTGATACAAACAACCAATCAAACAAAATTGATTTAGTTGTACCCTGTAACAACAAAGGAAAGAAATCAGTTGGTTTAGTTTTCTACGTCATCGCAAGAGAATATATGCGTAAGAAAGGAATGCTAAAAAGTGATGAAGAATTACCAGTTTCTATGGATCTATTTGTAGAAGAATAGATTTTTTTATTTTTTTTTAATTTTTTTTCAATCTTCCACAACACTTAAAAAACCATTCAAATCCATAATCCCAAATGAAAAAGGTAGTGGTCATTGGTGGTGGTACAGGCAATTTTGTTGTTCTAAGAGGTTTGAAAAAATATCCAATTGATTTATCAGCAGTTGTCTCCATGGCCGATGATGGTGGTTCTACGGGGGTTCTGAGAGATGAACTTGGGGTATTACCTCCTGGTGATGTTAGACAATGTATGGTTGCACTTTCAGATTCCAGTAGATCTATGAGAGATTTGATGAATTACCGTTTTGAGAATGGTGGTCTTGAAGGGCACAATTTTGGTAATATTCTGCTTTCAGCATTAGAAAAAGTCACAGGAAGTTTCGATAGGGCATTGGAAGAAGCTCATAAAATCCTTTCAATTAAAGGAAAAGTTATTCCTGTTACTACAAACAAAGTTCGTTTAAAAATGGTTTTAAATAATAACAAACTTCTTGATGGTGAATCTGAAATTGATGGATCTCAAGAATTAGATCAAGGGTTCAAATCAATGTATCTTGAACCTTTTCCAAAAGCCCATCATAAGGCAATTGACCAAATCATGACCGCTGATTTAATTGTTTTTAGTCCAGCAGATATTTATACCTCTTTAATCCCAAATCTTCTTGTAGATGGAATCTGTAAGGCCTTACGTGATTCTGAAGCAAAGAAAGTTCTTGTCGTAAATTTAATGAACAAAAATGGTCAAACCACAAATTTTAAAGTAAGTGATTATCTCATTCAAATTAAACGATTTATAGGAGAAGATATTTTTAATTACATATTAATTAATAACGTAAAACCTTCTAAAGAATTATTAGATATTTATGCACAAGAAGGAACTATGGTAGAGAATGATCTTCATGAAGATTCTCGTACAATAACAGCAAACTTAATTAGTGATGAGATCATTGAACAAAACAAATCAGACATAATCAAAAGAAACTTGATTCGTCATGATTCAGAAAAAATTGCAGAGGAGTTGATGAAAATTGTTGACCACATTTGATATATCCTGTAAACACGTTAAAAAATCTTTGATTTTTACTATGTCCCGGAGGAATAACCCCAAATGCTAATCGTTTTTGATCTTGATGACACATTAATAGATTCTTGGAACACCTCTATCCCCATAAAATTAAAGATTGCTCTTCAGGAAATGATTAAAGCTGGACTTAAAGTTGAAAATGAAGAAACTGCATTTCAAAGACTTCTTAAATTAAATGATTCCACTGATAATGGGAAAATGGCGCTACAAACATTTCTTCAAGAACTCAATATTAACAATGAAAAAATTTTAGAAATTGGGCATCATGCATATTATGGTGGTCCTGTGGTGGAGATTGTCAGACCTCCATTACCTGGAGCTCTTGAAGTTTTACAACAACTTCATCAACACCATACCTTATCTTTGGTAACTCATGGTGAACCTGCAACACAAAATGACAAAATCAAACGTGCACACATTGATGCTTCTTTATTCAAAAAAATAATTATAACCCCTCATTATGACAAATTAAATTCTTATAAAAAAATCCTCCAAGAATTAAATTTCAAACCAGAAAATTCAGTAGTAATTGGGGATAAATACAAAACAGATCTTCTACCTGCAAAAGCATTAGGAATGAAAACAGTACATATGAAATGGGGCAAGGGAAAAATTCTTGTGCCAAAAGAAGGAGAAGTAGATTATATTATTTCTGATTTAATGGAGTTTCCAAAAATTGTTGAGGAGTTATCAAAATAATGCAAGCTGTCATTTTAGCAGCAGGTCAAGGAAAACGCCTGCAGCCATTAACAAACGATATACCTAAAGCCATGGTGAAAATAAAAGGGAAACCTATGCTTCAAATCATCATTGAACAACTTAAAACTGTAAATGTAAATGAAATTGTTGTGATTGTTCATTACAAAAAAGAAAAAATCATAGAATATTTTGGTGATGGGTTAAACTTTGGTGTGAAAATACATTATGTAGAACAGAAAGAAATGAAAGGGACAGGTGATGCATTATTACATGCAGAACCATACATCACAGAAGAAAAATTCTTATGTATTGCGTGTGATTCATTATTTGACACAAATCTACTGAAAAATATTCTTGCCCACGAATCTGATGGTGTCATTACAGCTAAAGAAGTGGATGATGCTAAAAGATTTGGGATTCTTGAAACAGAGGGAAAAAAAGTTACCAGAATCATAGAAAAACCTGAAAATCCCCCTACAAATCTTGCAAATTTCAGTGTATATCTTTTCCCAAAAGTAATTTTTGACAAACTCAAATTAATTCAACCGTCCTCTAGAGGTGAGTATGAAGTTACAGATGCTATTCAACTTCTCATTGACGATCAATATGATTTCGGGTATGAAATTGCTGATTCTATTGTGGATATAGGTACAATTGAACAATTGCAGGAAGCAGAGAGTTTAGGTCAAAAATTAGAAAATACTCCTAACGAGTAGAAACTTATATAAAAGGTGTGGACTTGCATTGTATTTATGGTTCAATTATTACATCTACTTGATTTACATCCAGAGAGGAGTGCTATTGTCTTATGTGGTGATCCTTTTAATGATGACTATTTAGATAATGGTTTCTATAATATTGGGTCGGGAATTGCGGCTTATCATTGGCGCCATGAAGGTAAAATTCAAAATCAAAGAAAAGTGCATGATTCTCCTAGGTTAGTTGAATTTGGAATTTATGCAACACCAACAACTTTAGATGAACCTTTATTAAAATTAGAATATGGAATTTTAAAGGAAAGAGGTATTTATAAAGTAAATGATTTTTTTTCAAGGATAATGAGTGACATTTTTTCAACTAAACCCCTTAAAAATTGTCATCATGAAGTTCTGAATCATATTTTGAATAGGCGTGCAGTTGGCGCAGAAATTCTTAATGAGTATAGAGAACAATGTGTGAATGATGATCATCCTTTGCATAATTATTTAAATAATTATGAACCTAAACCTCAAGCAAGAGTAATTCCTTTAAAAATAAGTATTTAAAATAAAAAAATTATCTTATATCTCTAGCTAATCCCGCTCCACTAGCTTTATTTTGTTTTCCGGCCATTCTGCGTCTTGATTGGGAACCTTTTCTATCTAAAGAATCTTTGACAGTTCCTGACCTTCCCGAACTAACTTGAGCATGAATTTTAAGAATTTCATTTCGTAACCATTTATTTTTTTCTTTAAGATCTCTTGCTCTTTTTTTAATGGTGTTTCGTTCATTTTTAATAACATTAACTGCTTTAATCATATTATTTATTTTTTGATCCAGAAGATAAATTTCTCCTACATCTTTTTCAACCCAGTTATTTGCAACTTCTTCTAGCTCTGTAATCTCTGTAAACAATGCTGAAACTTTTGCATACGTAGAATTATCATGACTATGGACATCTTCATCAAGTCTTTTTGATAATGCACTGAATTTTACTAATAATGCTTCTAATTGTGCAACATGTTGTGTCATTTCAGACGTTAAATTATCAATTCCTTCTAAGTTATCCATCATTGGATCAACTTGTGACCGGACTAATTCCAATTCATTATTAATATTTTGTAATATTCTTTTTTCTGCTGAAATTTTATTTTCAAAAACTTCGGTAGTACTTTTTCTTTGAAAGTTGAGCCATCCCATAATTATCACCTATTTTTAATTGATAAGCTTAGAAACATTTATCAATTAATATATGTTTCGTTTTTCTTGAGTACAAAATGGATATCTATGAACCAGCTGAAGATTCTTACCTTCTTCAAAAAGAAGTACAAAAATATGCAGAAGGACGTGTACTAGATGTAGGTACAGGATCTGGCATCCAAGGTCTGACAGCAATTAAATCTCCACGCGTTAGGGAAGTTCTTTCAGTAGATATTAATGAACATGCAATAAAAGAACTTCAGCAAAAAATCAACGAACAAAAATTACGAAAAATAAAAGTTCTTCAAAGCAATCTCTTTGAAAATGTTTCGGGAAAATTTAATACCATTATTTTCAATCCTCCCTACCTTCCGCAAGATGAGGGTATAGAAGATGCAGCATTGTATGGGGGTAAAAATGGGTGGGAAATCTCCGAACAATTCTTTCATAAAGTCTCTTCTCATTTAATTTCAAATGGAAAAATTTTATTCCTTTTTTCAACATTAACAAACAAAGAAAAAATAGAAGAATTAATTGCACATCATTTACTTCAATTTAAAGAATTATCTTCTTTAAAAATTCCATTTGAAACACTTTATGTCTACGAAATTACAAAAACCGATTTGTTGCGAGAATTGGAAGTCAAACGTGTTGAAGACTTACATTTTCTTGCACGAGGTAAACGAGGCGTCATTTACAAAGGAATTCAACAAAAAGCAGAACTTATAAAAACACATTTTGCGAAACAAGAAATCATCCACGTTGCCGTTAAAACAAAACGTGAAGATAGTCAAGCTATGGGAAGAATTGAAAACGAAGTGAACTGGCTTAAAATCTTAAATAAAAAAGGGATTGGACCAAAACTTTTTTTTTATGAAGAGAAATATTTTGTATATCAATTTGTTGAAGGAGAACTTTTAATAGATTGGATTAAGGAAGCAACTAAAGAAGAATCTCTCAGCGTCATTATGGATCTCTTGAATCAATGTTTTACAATGGATCAATTAGGTGTAAATAAAGAAGAAATGCATCACCCTCATAAACATATTTACATTACAAAAGGAAACAAACCTGTCATGATTGATTTTGAACGATGTAATAGAACTGATAAATCCAAGAATGTAACTCAATTTGTAGAGTTTATACGGCGTATGAAAGAAGAATTAGGCAAAAAAGGTATTAATCTTAATTCAGATGAATTGCATGAATTGTCCAAGGAATACAGAAAAAATCCTACAAAAGCAAGTCTAGAAACAATTATAAATAACCTTTCTTCTTAATATTAAATGCCAACCTTATCTGTATGTATGATTGTAAAAAATGAAGCACTACATTTAGAAAATGCATTAAATTCTATCAAAGATTTGGCAGATGAAATTATTATTGTTGATACTGGTTCTACTGATCGTACAAAGGCTATTGCGAAGAAATTCACTTTAAATATTTATGATTATAAATGGGATGACGATTTTGCAGCAGCGAGAAATGAATCCTTAAAATATGCAAATTGTGATTGGATTTTGGTGTTAGATGCAGATGAAACGATTTCAAAGATCGATGTACAAGGGATAAAATCCTTAATTTCAAAAACACCTGCAGAGATTTCCGGATTTGTGTTAACACAGAGAAATTATGTTATCTTGCAAGAACATCTTAGCTTAGGCCAAATTGGTGGTTTTAATGTGAAGGAAAGCGGACAATCAAATCAAAGTTTCTTTACAAATAAAGACGATACTTATGGAGAATCTAAATCTTTTGCAGGATGGATGCCTACGCCGATTGTACGATTATTTAGAAAAGAACATGCACTATTTTCTGGGGTTGTTCATGAAGACATCAGTTCTTCATTAAAAGGAAAAATTATTCAAACTCCTATCCAAATTCATCATTATGGTAAAACTAATGAAGATTCCTGGAAATCAAAATGGGATCTTTATGAAAGGCTTGCAGAAAAAAAAGCAGCAACAGAACAAGATTACTATGCTGATTTTGAGCTTGGAAGGCAGTATTTAGCTTCACAAAAGATGGAAAAAGCTCAACAAATGTTTTTAAAATCAATTACTAAAAACAATAAATTTTGGTTATCCTGGTTTAATTTAGGCAGCATTCATTTACTTGAAAACAAATTAGAAACAGCTATTACATACTTAAATAAAGCTCAAGAATGCAACCCAAATGCAGTTGCAATCTATAAAAACTTAGGCGTTGTTTACGCTAAGAAAGAACAATATCAAAAAGCAATTGATCAATTTGTACTTGCATTAAACTTAAATGCCGAACAGGCAGATGTGTTTAAGAATATGGCTCTTTGCTATCAAGAGATGGGCGATGAGCAACGAGCGTATCTTGCGATTCAAAGAGCTAAGGAATTGAATCCTCAAATTTCATGATTTTAGTACATTTTATTTGATTTTATTTTATTCAATAAAACTGAACTTTTTTTCCCACTAAAATTCCTTGTTTTAATTCAACAGGTCGCCAATCATCTTTAATTAAATCTGCTTCTAACCAATTAGCTAATTCTTGTGGGTTGCCTATCGTTGCAGATAATCCTACTATTTGTGGTTTAATTAATGTTTTTAATAATGTTAGAATTATTTCAAGAGTTGGGCCACGTGAAGGATCATTCAACAAATGGATTTCATCAATCACAACGCAACTAACCTCATGAAGCCATTGAACTTTATGTCTCAATAAAGAATCAAGTTTTTCTGTCGTAAGAACAATAATATCATAGTGGCCTAAATAAAGAGAAGGCGAATCAATATCACCAACTGCTTTTGTAACTTTGAATTCTGTGTTTTCCAATAAAGAAAGATATTCTTTAAACTTTTCATTAGCCAATGCTTTAAGTGGAACGATGTATAATGCCTTCTTTTGTTTCTCTAACGCTTTAGAAATAGCCATCGTTGCCACCAATGTTTTTCCTGAAGCGGTTGGTGCACAAATTAGTTGTGATTTGTCTTCCAACAACCCTCCCACAATTGCTTTTTCTTGAATGGGTGTTAGAGACGGAAACTGTTTGTATTTTTCTTTAACAAATGTTGGAATCTCTACTTCATCAATCTTCATACTATTCTTTTAATCAAATGGCTTTATAAAGATATTCTGTCTCATGAAAAGAGATTATACACAAATATAGAACTTTGTTCTATCCCTTTGGTTTGACCATTCCAGAATGACGAACACCTAATCTGCCAGATTATCCTTGTTTCAAGTCTCAAGGTTGATTGAAAACAGATTCTGACCCTTTATTTTGCGAAAGACTTATAAAGCGTTTTTTTGTTACATGTGATACAAATAGTGCCACGACACTCATATGAGTATCAAAATGCGTGTTACATTTGCAAAAACGAAAAGACAAATCTCACAGGTTTGTTGTTCGGAATTTTTGTGAATGCCAGTGGCTAAAAAACAAATAATCAAACACGGAGGTGTGTTTTGAAAATGAAAGTAAAAAAAATGGTGAAGCGTTTATTCGCAGTTGGTGCCGGTGTAGCAATGTTAGGCGCAACAGCAATGGGTGCTATGGCTGCATCTGACTTAAAGGATTATCCTAGTCAGTTTGTGACCGACGGATCTTTCAACGGTTTATTCGTTGTTGGAGAGAATGCAAAAGCAATTGATAACTTAGCGGTTGTAGATATTGCTACAAGTATGAAAGTAGCTTCTGGAAGCGGTTCTTCAACATCTGTTAGCGGAGACGCATGGATGGTTGGAACAAGTGCTAAGAAGCTTGAAATGTCAAACACAAATTCAACTCCGGTTGGTGAACAATTGTATGACATTGAAACTTTTATTGGTAAGGATGAACTAGGAGCTTTAGCTAGTAAAACTTATTCAACGACAGGAAGTAGTTCAACATATCAACAGTATCTTTATTTTGATACCACAAATACGGCTACAAATGAAATTATTACTTATGTAGAGAATGATAATTCTGTGACTGCAGATTTCTTTTATGTAAAGAATGGTGTAAATATTGCTGAGTATGTTGTAGAATTTTCAAGTGCACCAGAAAGTACAATTCAAGACACAGCTGGTGCAGCTTCAACTACTGGGGCAGTATTAGATGATTTTGAAAACACGAAATTATCTATGTTAGGTATGGAATATGATATTGTGCTTGCACGAAGAACTGCAGCAATTCCAGAAGATAGTATCAAACTAACTTTAATGGGTGGTGCAACAAGAGGATCTTTACTAGAAGGTGATTCAAGTTCATTAAGTTTAGATGGTAAAACCTACGATGTAACATTAAGTTATGTAGATAGCACATATGTTAAGTTTGTAGTGAATGGTGAACAATCTGATAAATTACAAGTTGGTGATACATTTAAGTTAGCTGATGGGAATGAAATTGGTGTTTCTGAAAGTTTATACCAATCTTATGCTGGTGGTGTACACAGTGCAGATTTCTTCTTAGGTGCTAGTAAATTAGAACTTGCAGATGCAGATATTACTAACACAAATTCCGATACTACTTTAAAAGTAGGGACTGAAACAATAAGTGGTGCAGATGTTATCATTGAAGGTACAGACAATAATGCAACTTTTACATTAAGTAAAATTCGTGTGAATATGACTGCACAAGATGATTACTATGTAGCAGCTGGTAAAAAGTTAAGTGATGCAATCGTTGAACAGGGAGATGACAAAGAGTTAGTTTTCTCAAACAACTGGGACATTGAATACATGGGTTTAACTGAAGAAACAACGCATGATATTAAGTTAAGTTCATCTACAGATCGTAAGTATGACTTACAATGGTATGATGGGGATGGTAACTTAGTTAAGATGCCTTTCTTATATGCAACAAACACCACACATGTTCAGTTAAGTGAAGATGCAACTGATAAAGCTGTTGTATTAAATGAAGGTGTAAACATCAGTAAAGATGATTACTTTGTTTTACAAGGTGGTTCAGCATCTTCAGGAACAGGAAAAGGTTATGCATTACAATATAAGGGATCAGATAAATCAACTGCAACAAGTCCTAAGATTAAATTCAAAAACTTAGGAAGTGGTGAAACTTTAGAATATGCATTAACAACAGATACTTCTGTAGATGTTGCAACTATTAAGTTAGGTGGTTATTCATTTGGGGTTGACACAGACACTGTTAAAACAGCTGCTGACTTTGATATTCGTGTAACATTAACTAGTGGTACAGGTACTCCAAGTGCATCCTCCGAAGTTGACATTTATGACTTCTATGGTGCGCAACTTGACTTTGGTGGCAGTGTTCATCATAACGCATCTGAAGGAACCACGGGTACATTACTTTCTGGTGATGTAACCAATATAACAAGTGTTGTTTTAACCATTACAACACCTAACACCAACGACTATGATGACCAAGCTCCGCCTATACTTGCATTAACAGCAGATGCAACAACTGGTAATGAAGTACAAGTAAGTACCTTCAACATTGATGGTGCAACTCAAGGTTTACTTACACCTGAAGGGGAAGAGAACATTGCATATGGTTATACTACAATGGGTGGTAAGTTAACTTACACAAGTCCAAGTAGTTCACCTAATGAGTTTACGTACTCTTATCCTGAGAATCAAATCTTACCTCAAGTGTATGTAACCAGTGGTGCAACAGCATCTGCTAAAACAGGTGGTAATTTAGTTGCAGTAACAATTGTAGATGCTACAAAATTAGATAGCGAAGTTTCTACAGTTGATGCTCAGAACCTAATTGCAGTTGGTGGTCCATGTGCAAACAGTGTTTCAGCAAAACTATTAGGTAACCCTGCAGACTGTACCGAAGGTTTCTCAGCTGGTAAAGCAAGAATCAAACTATTTGAGCAAGCAAACGGTAAAGTAGCAATGTTGGTAGCTGGTTATAGTGGCGCAGACACACGTCTAGCTGGTAAAGTAATCGCACATAGATCAAGCGAATTATCAGGTATGGAAGTTGAAGTAGAAGGTACAACTTACACAGACGCGACAATCGGTGCACCTAAAGCAGTTGTAGTAGCAGCTCCAGCAGTTGAAACAACAGAATAAGCCTAACGGCTTTATTTTTTCTTTTTTTTTTCTTTTTTAAAATTTTCTTAAACGCTTCTTAATCTACGAAATAATTATATAATTCTTTTTTAATTGCTATAATTCATGGTTGAAAGATATAAACAATACATTCCTTTCCTTGTAATGATTATTCTCGCAGTTCTTGCATTCCTCATTATTAAACCATTTCTTGTGGCGATTATAATCGGTGCGTTGTTAGCATACCTTTCATATCAATTTTATACTTATCTTTTACTGAAGACAGGGAAAGCATCCATCTCAGCATTCATCGTATGCGTGATTGCATTTCTTATTGTGGTTATCCCAAGTTTTTATTTTATTAAAGTTCTTGTACAGCAATCTTATGCATTATTTATTTTAGGAAAACAGAAACTCGCAACAGGTTTTCTTATAGGTTGTACAAGTTCCATGTGTGAAACTTTGAACATGTATAGTAATGATCCTGCTATAGCATATCAAATTCAAGAAGTTCTTCGTGGCACAACAAATTGGGTTGTAGAAAAAGGTTCAAATTTTCTTTTGGGTGTCCCTCAAATAGTGATTGGATTATTTATTTCGTTTGTATCTATGTATTATTTTTTGAAAGATGGAAATCGTTTTGTTCAAAAGGCCAATCGTTTTTTTAGTACAAATGAAGAAAAGTATGGGTATGTTCTTTCTCGTCTTAAACGAATCATGCATGGCATTGTATATGGATATGGACTCGTTGCAGTAATTCAAGGAATTTTAGGAGGATTCGGATTTTTTATTTTTGGTGTTTCTTCTCCTGTTTTTTGGGGTATGGTTGTGGGAATCTTAGGTTTATTTCCTTTAATTGGTTCAGCCATTGTGTGGGGACCTGCAGCTTTAATGTTAATCCTCCAAGGAATTTTTCAGAACTCTAATTCCATGATTGCGCGAGGTGTTGGTTTAGCAATTTATTCAGCATTATTAATCAGTAGTCTTGACAACACATTAAAACCAAAATTGATGGGTCAGAAAGCAAAAGTTCATCCTGGAGTCATGATGATAGGATTAATCGGGGGTGTTTTCTTCTTTGGACCCATCGGGGTGATTTTAGGACCTTTAACCCTTGCTTTATTAATTGTTCTTTTTGATGCATACATCATGGAGAAAAAATTAAACTGAAGGTTGTTGAGATTGCCGCGCATATTGGATTAATTGTTGGATATAATTTTCAACATTAATTGTCATTGGAATATGTTTCAATTGGAAATTCTTTCCTAATTCTATAGAATATGTTTTAAACATTTTATCAAGAAAATTTTGTTTCATTTTAGTGTTTACAATTTCTAGATACATAATTTGTTTCTTTCCTTGCATAATTCTATTATTATAAAATCTAAATGATAGCTTTGCATGATGAATCCCAAGATAGATGCCAAGGGCAATAATTGCAAACACAACTCCCAAACCAATCATCTTCACAATAGATTCTTCTCCTGCACGTAAATTAAGAAGTGCAAGATTAAGTAAGATTCCAAGATAAAAAATAACCCCCAATCCAAGAAGTGATAAAATCTTTGGAATCAAGGCTCTTGACACCTTTTGTGAAAGAACATAGATTGGTTGTTCTTGTTGTTGTTGGAGCATGAGAATAAAGAAGATGTTTTAGTTTATATTGTTTACTAAAAAATGACCCTCTATTTTATAGAAGAGCGACATGTGCTCATGTTATTTGCTTAGTCACTAAAAAAATATGGACCTGGCCGGACTTGCACCGGCGATCCTCGCCATTCTGAGAAACATGTGTTTCAAGTCAAGGCGATGTCATTTATAGTCTAAAACATAGATAGCTACTAGACCACAGGTCCTTCATGTGATTGAACGAGTTTACGAGTGAATGTCACCCAACTTATCAAATGTGTTTACATTTGCTACTCGTCCACAGGTCCTTCATGTGATTGAACGAGTTTACGAGTGAATGTCACCCAACTTATCAAATGTGTTTACATTTGCTACTC
>JABMOA010000081.1 GCA_013204355.1 Candidatus Woesearchaeota archaeon
ACAAGGAATAAAAGAAAGAGATCATAATTTCGTGTATCCTCCAGAAATACAAGAAATAAATTCGTCCCCCACCCATTATACTCTTGAAGTTCTCCTAAATCATGTTCAATCAAAAGATTATCCTGCAATTCATGATTATTTGAGAACTCTTATTAAGGAGGCTTAAGATTTAAGAATAAATTCAAAGTCCTTTTAATTTATCAAGTTGCTCAATTTCTTTTGCTTTGATTGCAAGAACGGTTTCAGACAATTTATTCATTAATTCTGCCATCTTTTTTGCTTTATTAAGATGTTTCATTTGCATCATAATTACAAAAATTGCTTCAACTAGAAGAATGAAAATTATGATAGAAAAAACTAACATAATCTCAACCAATGGAATATCTACACCGAATACTAACATTTCATATCACTTCTTTTTCATATAGTAATTTTTTGTGGTTTTTAAACCTTGTTATTTTGAGGAATCATTTTTACTTACAAGAAGGATATATTTTGTTACCTTCTCCTAATTTTACTTCAAAATCATTTTGTAATACCACCTTACTATCTTTATACAATGTAGTACTTACAATGTGTTCTCCTTTAAATATTGCAGGATCATAAAAGAGTTGTTGTGCAAGAACAAAAGCATCTCCTTTCTCTACGGCATATGGACCATACATTTCTGTAAATTTGGTTTTACGAGAATCTTTTCCTAATAAAAGAGATCCAAGAGCAAACCTTGAAGGCAATTTTAAACCTTCAAGTAATCCTTTTTTATTGATGGAAACTTCATACATAAAGTTTGAAGAACCTTCAATTAATCCAGTAACTGCTCCTGTTTGTACATTTGTTGGAGAAACAACCAAATATAAATCAAGTGCATTCTCTTTTTCTATATGATCCATAGCTGATCCTGTAGGTGTAAATTCCTTAATTTCAACACCATTTTGTGTTACGATTTCACCAAAAGTTTCTATCGCCACATTTAAGGTTCGTGGAGTTACAAATAATGGAGATTTAATATTATAAGGAATTTCTTTCTTTTCTCCAGGTTTTACAATAAATTCTTCATTTTCTTTAAGTTGGGCAAGTAATAAATTTCCAAATGGCGCATTTTGAGAATAACGAATTCCTGAAAGACAATTAAATAATGAATCTTTTGATCCAAGTGTTTTTCTGGTGATGAGGTAATTATGATCTTCAGGTGTATCAATAATCCTCTTTTTCCCAAGTAATGACTTTTTACCTATATTTTCAATTAAAAGAGCTCCGTTCAAACTATATGTTTCTTCAACATTTTTTTTGATAGTTGTTTTAATAAATTCACGAGCTTCTTCTGAAGTATAAAACTCAATTGCATCATCTTTTAAATTTAGTGGAAGTGACCTAAATTCTGATTCTCTTACAAGTGTATTCCCTCCACCTCCACTACTACTACCAGAAGAACTTCCTCCACTGCTAGGACTGGATGTAGTTACAGGTGAAACTGTAATTGTGAAATTATTTCCAATTGTGGTATTTGTATCATCTGATGCGTTTACGTAAGTTATTGCATTACCTGTTGCATTATTTGTTATAGTTAAAATGCTACTAGATATTGTAAAGTTAGCGATTGAAATGTTATCTATTTCATAAGTCAATGAATCTCCATCTTCATCACTGAAGTAAGAAGAAAGATTAATTGTTGTTGTACTTCCAATTCCTGTTAATGAAACATCGGAAATATTTGTATGTTGTTGTGGTCCTGTATTTGAAATATTAATTAATGAAGACCAACTTGTAGTTATATCCTCTCCATCATCAGCTATAAATGAAACATTAATCAAACTAAATTTTGCATATTGTGAGGGTGATAAAAAACTATCATTAAGAGTTGTAGCATTATTTTGATTTTCATTCAGTTGTGTAGGACCTTGTTGTGTATTGTTAATATACCATCTAAGACTTACATTTGTTTGATCACCATCAACATCTGTCACAGTTGTATTTACTGACATGTCTTGAGAACTTGTAAACGTTGATTGATTAAATTTTATAGTGGATAAATCAGGAGGTGTGTTTAGGACAGTGGTCGTATTACTGAATGAACTGTTTGCAAGGTTATCTAATGCTGTTATACTTACATTTATTATGTCTGATTTGTTGTAATCGTATTCTGTTGATGAAAGGTTTGCAAGAATAGAATCTCCATTTGGATTCTCAGCAAAGGAAATATTTTTGACAGAAATTCCATTGACATACCAACTTATGTTTATAGAGGGTCTATCACCTTCTGCATCTGTTGTTGTAAAGTTAATAACTATGAAAGAAGTGTTAGTGTAAACATCTAAATTTGTAAAGTTAAATTCTATGGTTGGAGGTGTATTGAAAACTGCGGTCAAATTACCATTCATATTTACAGATGCAATTAAATTATTTCCAGAATAGGAAGAAATATTACAAGTATCATCCGTGTCACAAATTGAACCAGATCTTGCTAAGTGAGGTGTATTTGAAAAATCTAAATCACGTAATTCTATCACTGCTGTTTTTGTTAGTTCTAAAAAATTGGAATCATCAACTAATCCTGTATTATTATTTTCTAAGAATATTGTTGTTCCTACTGTAAGATTTGTGATGGTTGTGAGGTTTGTCAAATTCCATGTAATTTGAGCAAAACTATTGTTATAAATTAATGTATTTGCTAATGAGGATGTATCAATGATTGAACTGGTTGTATTTTCAACATGAATATTTACCAAAATATTTTCTTCTGCACTTCCATCTAATTTAATCCCTTGGGTTGCAGAATTAATTATTGTAAGATTACTAATGTTGTTGTAATCAGCAGTAGATAACCATAATCCACCATTACTTCCATTGATTGTTCCATTAATGAAAACATTATTGTTGGAAGTTGCAATATAAACACCATATCCAGTGGAAGAAGAATCATTAATAGAAAAATCTTGAAATGTATTGAAATGGTTGTCTGTATATAAGTTTAAAGACCCATCACTTGCAGAATCATCCAAGGCATCTATTTGGATATTTGTAAAACTATTGTGATAGGAACCATACATATAAATCGCATCATCAGCTGTATTAGTCAGAGTTATATTTGTGAAAATATTTTCTTTAGCATTTGCTAGTACGAATCCAAACGTAGTAATGTTATTAACTGTAAGATTAGAAAATGTTGAGTTATGTGTTGAAGATAAATAAATTCCTGAAGTGGAACCAATAGAATTATTTTCTATGATAGAATCCTTAATTGTAACATTTAAACCATTTGAAATAGAGATTCCTGTTAAGAATTCACCAACCACACAATTTTGTATTGTGACATTATTTTTGCCTGAAGACATTATTGCGGTATCTCCACCATCTCCTTTAATAGAATACCCATCACAATCAAGGGTAAGATCATTTGCATTAATTGTGAAACAATCTCCTGTTGTAGAAATATGGTTATTAAGAGTTGTTGATATTGAAATTAACCCACATGTGATTGCTGGTTCATAAACACCTGAATATGCACTGAATGAATCTACTGTAAATATAAAGAGATTGTTAGTAAAACCCTGAACGCTACAAGTACCCGTAGAGATACAATCAGACCCTTGTGAAACAACATAAGTTTCATTGACAGAGTCATTATAGTTTTCCCATCTATATATTTGGTTATAAGTATTATCTAATTCTGCTAATCCAATTTCTGCGACCGAATTATTTATTGATGCGGATGCAGATGAATTAAATGCAGCAGTATTATTCCGTAAAATGATTGTATCGTTAAATGAAATGTTCATGAGGGATGAAAGATTTCCAATTGAAATCCATGAAATATATCCTGTACTTGTAGAATAATTTAATGTTTGATTATAACTATTTCCTGTAAGATCATCTATTGCGCCAATTTGAGCTGCGAGGAAACTGTTGTTTGTAAATGTGTTGTTTTCAGATGTATCTTTGAGAGTCAAGGCTCTTGCCGTTGTACCAGTTGTGTTAAAGGTATTTGATGTATGTAGGTTGGTATTTGATGACCCTTCAAAATATAATCCTGATGCTGCAGATCCTGTTGTAAAAATAATGTTGTTATCAAAGAAGTTCAGATTTGAATTTGAAATATTCATACCATGACCGTCAATATCAGTGGTTGTAAGTGTATTAAATTCTAAACTATTTTCATGTGAGGAGGAAATTAATACAATTCCTTGGGCACCACCAGAAGTTCCTTCAATAGAGAGGTTGTTGTTGGTAAGGGTATTGTTTGAAGATGAACTTAAATAAATCCCATCGCTCTGTTGATTAGTGGATGTAACATTGTTGTGTGTAAGAGTATTATTTCTTGCGTTATTTAAGAGATAGATGCCGGAAGCATCAATACCTGTTGTGAGAATAACATTATTGGTAAGATTGGAAAAATTAGAAGCACTTAGAGAAATTCCATCTGAGAATTGTCCTGAGGTATTAATGTGGTTATTGTTATAATTATTTTCTTGTGAGTTAATAGTTTTAATTCCATCACTTTGTTGACCGAAGGTTGAAATAGTGAGATTTGAGATATTAAGATAACTGGAAGCGGTGAGATAAATACCTTCACTATTTGATACATCTCTGTTGATGATTGTTGAATTCCTAATTGATGAATTTGATGCACTTTCTAAGTATGCACCATATTGATATCCTTCAATTACGTTGAAACTATGGATACTGATGTTTTCGTATCCTGTTGTGTTTATCCCATATCCTGTATTATCATTACTTGAGATATTATATCCAGATCCGTTGATCACGATGTTTGCTCTTGCTACAATGAAACAAGTTCCAGACCCGTTAAGATTCTGTGTGAGGTCTGTGTCTAAGTAAAGAGTTTTTCCACACCAAGGAGCACCGTAGGAAATATCAACTGAATCATTTGTTTGTAATGTCAAGAACCGTGGAGAAGTACATGAAGCATTCCAGGTAAATGTTGTGTTTAATCCATAAGAAGTATTTCCATTATAAAGTTGATCCGATGTATCATACGCCATTGAAGCTGTTGAACCATCATGAAATGTTAAGGAACATGTTGCATCTGTGATTGCAGATGTACCTGTGTCTGTAAAATTAGCATAAAATATTATTGTTTGGTTATCAGTTCTTGATTGACCCCCATGTAATTCTCCTGCATCATTTTCATCCCAGATTCTTAAAGATGCATTATAATTAATTATGGATCCAGTTCCAGATACATTTTCTATCCTATAACGATTTCCCTCTGTTGCAACAAATATTCCACCTACGTAAACGCCCTCAGTGATGTTAGTTTTTGTAATTTCAATTGAATTGGAACATGTTTGCGTAACTTGTGAAAGAGTAGTTGCATCTGGACAAATAACTACTCCGTTATCGTTGATTGAGTTGTTTAGGTATAAGGTATGTGTTGATGCGATTCCTGTTGCTGTGGAGAAATCAGTTACGATCGCTGTATCGTTGTAATCAACTGTTGATGTGGAAAGAGATGCAGATTCCGTAAAGGTTGCATTGATTGTTAAGATTGGAATTGTTCCATTAAGAAATGTAATATTTTGAGAGGTACTATGGTTACTTCCATTAATCATTTCATTTGTATCATTGAATGTGGAGTTGAAAGTTAGATCGGTTGTAGGTGCAAGAAATTCGTAAGGTAGGACAAGTGGAAGTTCATCGTTGTAAAGTCCAACAGTAAATGGTGTCTCACCAATACCATCATCGTTTGTATCAACACCTGTATATGTTGCATAATAATTTCCACCTATTGTTGGTCCATTCTTAATATTGGTACCATTTTGATGTGTTGTATTCCAATTGTTTGTTCCATCATCAACGATAACAAGATCTGCTGAGGAAAATTTGTTGTTGTAAAGTAAGACATTTATGGTAGCTCCATTTAATGAAATAGTTTTTTCAATATCATTTCCATATAATGTATGATTTAATTGGTTTCCAGCTCTGCCATCTATATCAATATCTAAAACATCTGATCGTGAGATTGTGGAATTTGCAATTGTGATGTTAAATGCTTCATCTAAATGTATTCCTGTTGATGCAAATGTCATGGTTACATTTTCAATTAATGTGTGGTTGTTGTCTAAATAAATTCCTGTGGGGGAAGATGCGATAACAGTATTTTTAATGGCACCTCCTGTGGGGTTTCCAAATCCTGCATCTACATGAGTCTTAATTCCTGTTTCAAAAGATTGAATATCACAATTTTGAATGATGACATTATTATATTCTAAATTACGAATACCCATACCTCCAGAATCTAACCCTCCAATGATTGAATAACCAGCACAATCTATTGTGATATCATCTGCACCAATTGTTAATCCAATTTTTCCAACACCTGTACAATCCGTCAAATCACCAGTCATGGTATAACTAGAAATTACTGTATCACCACATGAACAAGATGTTATGCCACAGTTTGCTTGCGTAGAAAAATTGTTTTGTAAACCAATTACAGCGCCTGTAATGGAATTATTTGATTGAGAATATTCATACCCAATAAAGCCAACACTAGCAAATACAAGTAGTAAAACAATTACTAGTCCAATCTCCCCTTTTTTGCTAACGTACATCCAGCAGAAATAGGAAGATTTTAGGATTTATAAAGGTATGTTTCTTCAAGACGAGAAATGGGTTTAAAAAGATTATTTTGCACAACGAAAACCAGTTTGATCAAAATTTAAAGATGGATCTACTGACCCTCTTCTGTAACTAGTTAAATTAACTCTCGCATATTTATCATCAGTGAAATCGCCACCACGTACAACTTTCAAAGTTCCGTCTACTGAACCTTGATCATCTTTGTTAGGTGCACCCGCGTAAGAGTTTGTTGAATACCAATCTGCAACCCATTCAGAAACATTTCCTCCCATGTCAGATAATCCTTCAGGTGAATTTCCTTTTGGGAAACTTCCAACTTCACTTGATCCTGATTGTGGTGATAATGCACAGGTGTTATAATTCCAATTAACTAAATCGTCTTTACAATTTGGATCTGGATGTTTATGATCAGGACTTTGTCCTCCCCAAGGATAGTTCTTTCCATCTTTTCCTTTTGATGCACGTTCCCATTGTGCTTCTGTAGGTAATTTTTTTCCAGCAAAGGTACAATAATCTACTGCTTGTTGCCAAGTGACGTTTACAACGGGATGATTGTTATATTGTGGATTTCCATAATAATTGGATTCTTTGTTTGAACTTAGTTTTTGTGGTTCTGTACATTCTTTTGCAATTACACAAACTTGATATGCAGCAAGGGTGACTTCAAATTTGTCAATTAAATATGCTGATAATTCATGCATTTTACTTGGTGCATTACTCTCACATGAAAAGTTTTTGACAGCATCACATCCACGTTCAAACCAACCTGCGGGAATTAAAGCCATTAAATCTGCACCATCATCTACAATACCATTACAATCGTTATCGTAACCGTCTTCTTTTGTTCCTTCAACAGATCCTGCTAATTTATTTTCATACCATTGGTTTGCTTGAATAGTTTTTCCATTCCATTCTTTAGATCCAAGTTTACAGATTAATTCTAAGGGTGAATCAGTACATACTTTTTTTGCTTTATCAAATAATTTATAAGTTCCTTGAATCTTTGTATCACCAGTTTTACATTCATCAGGATCGTCACATGAATCTAATTTGTATTCTTTGGATCCTAAATCGCATGTGGAGGTTCCTAATCCATTTTTAGTTGTACCATAATTATCGCAAGGGACGTTTAAGAGTGGTTCATCTGCAACTTGAGGGATTTTACATTCGTTATCAAACCCATCACAGATTTCTGGAGCTCCTGCATACACTGTAATTTTAGTATCATCGCAATCTCCACCAATAAGAACTTTGAATTCTCCTTCTGATTTACATAATAATTTTGGTGATACATTATCGTCTCCTTTTCCATCACCATCATGATCTTTGTAATATAATTTCTTTTCTAGACATTCTTCTGTATCTTGTGTATCTATTTCTGAATCTATTTGAAAGGTATCTGGTTGTGAAATATCTTGCGTATCTGGTTTAATGAATGTATCAATACTTGCATCAGATGAATCTATTGAAGTAGTATCTTCTCCAGTCCTTCCTGTATCATATCCTGTATCTATTGAATGTCCATCTGCTTTATACACATCATTTTGAGAATCTGCTGTTGCGAATAAACTACTGTCCAGAATTTCTTGTGGACAACCAGTTAGAGTTAATACTAATCCTGTTGCTAAAGCTGCTTTCCTTAATGATCTTGGAATATAATCAATCAATGCCATAAAATACCTAAATGAAGACGTATTTATAAATATTTCGGTACATTAGCACTGTATAGTGACAAAAGATATATTTTTATACCAAAACATAATTCAAATTGCATGGTGGTAGATTTTAGTAGGTTGAAATTTCATACGTTTTCTGTAGAACAATCACTTAAAGAATTAAAAACTTCTGAAAAAGGTTTGAATGCACATGAAGCTGAACAAAGATTACATGATTATGGTTTTAATGAACTTAAAGGAAAAGAAGGTTTACATCCACTGAGGATTTTCTTTCAGCAATTTTCTTGTCCGTTGGTATGGATTTTATTAGTAGCATTAATCTTTTCTATCGTTTTAAATGAAGTTATTGATGCTACAGTTATTGGTATTATAGTTGTAGCTAATGCAATTCTTGGATTTATCCAGGAATATAAAGCGGAAAAATCTATTGAAGCGTTAAAGAAAATGGCTTCTCCAAAAGCGCGTGTGTTAAGAGATGGTAAAGAAATAAAAATTGAATCACGATTATTAGTGCCAGGAGATATCATATTTTTAGAGACGGGTGATAAAATTCCTGCTGATGCCCGGTTAATTGAAGCACATAATCTTCATTTAGAAGAAGCATCTTTAACAGGAGAATCTTCTTCTGTACCCAAAAAAATTGAAATACTTGATGAAGTGCCGTTAGCTGATCGAAAAAATATGGTTTTTTCTTCTACAATTGTTTCTAATGGAAGAGCAAGAGCAGTTGTGGTTCATACGGGTATGACTTCTGAAATTGGAAAAATTGCAAAAATGATTTCAGATTCTCATGAACAATTGACACCTTTACAAAAGAAATTACGTGAATTAGGAAAATATCTTACGATTGCAGTTGTTATTGTTGCAATTATTGTTTTTGGAGCTGGATTGCTTACCGGTGGTAGTGCAACTGAAATGTTTCTTGTTGCAATTGCATTAGCAGTTGCTGCAATTCCTGAAGGATTACCTGCTGTGATTACAATTTCTTTATCTATAGGTGTACAGCGAATGATTAAGAAAAATGCGCTTGTCAGGAAATTGGCTTCAGTTGAAACGTTAGGAAGTGTTGATGTGATTTGTACAGATAAAACGGGAACGTTAACACATAATCAAATGACTGTGCAAAAAATATGGACAAATGATAAAGTTTATGATGTAACTGGTGCTGGTTATGATCCTAAAGGAAATTTTAAATTAGGAAAGAAATTAGCAAATCCTAGTGAATTTGAACAAATTTTAAAGATTGGTTTATTATGTAATGATGCACATTTTTCCGGATCTAACGGAAATCGTGAATTATTTGGGGATCCTACTGAAGCTGCTTTAATTGTATCTTCTGAGAAAGCTGGATTACAATTAAAAGATTACGGTAAAAGAGTTGATGAAATTTCATTTTCTTCTGAACGAAAAATGATGACCGCTATTCATGAAGATAACACATCTTATACAAAAGGTGCAGCAGATATAATTATAGAAAGATGTGATAAGATTCTGATGAATGGACAAGTTCAAAGATTAGATAGAAATCTCAAGAAAAAAGTGTTGGAACAGAATGAATCATTTGCAAAAGATGCATTACGTGTTCTTGGTTTTGCCTATAAAGAAAAATCAATAATAACAAATGCTGAAGAAAATATGATTTTTGTAGGATTACAAGCTATGATTGATCCACCACGAGAAGAAGTAAAGGAATCAATTAAAGAGTGTCATTCTGCGGGGATTAGAGTAATTATGATCACCGGTGATCATTTGACCACTGCAAAAGCAATTGCTGCTAAGTTAGGTATTTTGGGTGAAGCAGTCACAGGCGAGCAGTTGGATAAAATGAAAGATTTGGATAAAAAGATTTTACGTATTGGAATCTTTGCAAGAGTTAATCCAGAACATAAATTATTAATTGTTCAAGCGTTAAAAGATAAAGGACATGTTGTTGCGATGACGGGTGATGGCGTCAATGATGCACCTGCATTAAAGAAAGCTGATATTGGGATTTCTATGGGTCTTGCTGGTACAGATGTCGCTAAGGAAGCCTCTGATATGATTTTAACAGATGATAACTTCACATCTATTGTAAGTGCTGTTGAGGAAGGGCGTGGGATTTTTGATAACATTAGAAAGTTTGTGAATTATTTATTATCAAGTAACCTTGGTGAAATTGCGGTGATATTACTTGCAACATTGTTTGGATTACCACTACCACTAACTGCGATTCAAATATTATGGGTTAATTTGGTAACGGATGGATTACCTGCAACAGCACTTGGTTTGGATCCATATGCTAAAGGTATTATGAATCGTCCACCACGCCCTGCAAGAGAAAGTATCTTATCTAAAGAATTGAGTTCAGACATCATTATATATGGATTATTAATGGGTGTAGGATGCCTTGTGTTATTCTGGCTTTATCTAGGTTCAGGTTTATTAAAAGCGCAGACAATGGCATTTACAGCGTTAGTAATTTTTGAAATGTTACGATTACAGATTATTAGAAGTGAATATCGTGTGAGTCTTTTTAGTAATAAATATTTGATTGGGGCTGTTGTATTATCTTTAGGATTACAGATGCTTACAATTTATGGTCCTCTTGCTGTATGGTTTAAAACAAAGCCATTAGAATTATTTGATTGGGGTATGATTCTTATTGCATCTGTAGTATTATGGATTGTATATAAAGCTGTGTATGCTCTTGTGAGAAAGTTAGAAAAGTAATTTTTGTAATTCAGTTTCAAATTTTGAGTTAGGATTAATGGAATATTCTAAAGCGTGAGTCACACCATTACTTTTTAATAATTCCTCTACTCCATGATTATTACGATAAAGTCCAATGATCTTTACATGAGGAATTAATGTGTTTAACTCTTTTATAATTTCCCTTGTTTCAATAATCCCTGAATCATAAAATAGATTAGAAAAATGATAAATAATTCTTTTTGGACGATTTGTGTTAGGACTTTCGTTTATTAATTCAACTAAAGAAGAATGATTTCCAAAATTTAATAAATCATATTTACTTCCTTCAAGAATTCTTTCAATATGTTGATACATTGACGAAGGACATCTAAGATATAACTTTTCACTTTGAAGCATTAATTTTTTCCACGCTTCATTTCCTTTATTTGACGTACTTGTCATTTTATCCAAAATAACTATCCTTCTCCTCTTTGATTTGTTTTGCTCTGGCAGAACTAAAATATTTTTCCAATTGATTATAGGTTTCTTCTACTTCTTCATCAACAGATGCATGTACAACTTCAAGTGCTGCTTCAAAATGTTTCATGGTTACTTTTTCTGCATTGATGTTTTCTCTCAAAGCGAGCATTGCTGCTTCTCTACATACTCCCTGGATGTCTGCACCGACGTATCCTTGTGTCGTTGATGCGAGTTTGTTTATATCAACAATGTCATCTTCATGATAATATGATTTATCATTCTTAGTTTCCTTGTCATTGTCCTGTTTGTTTATATCCTCTTCTTTGATAATAGACATTTTCTCCATATAAATTTCAAAGATCTTTTTACGTCCTTCTTCATCAGGTACTGTTGTTAAAATGATTCTATCAAATCGTCCTTGCCTTAAAAGAGCTGGGTCTACGATATCTGGACGGTTGGTTGCCGCAATGATAACAACGTCGTTTAATGATTCAAGACCATCCATTTCTGTGAGCATTTGATTGACTAGACGTTCACCGGTTCGTCCATCATTTGATGCTCCTGAACGTCTAGGTACTAATGCGTCAATTTCATCAAAGAATAAAATAGTTGGTGCGGTTTGGCGTGCTTTATGGAATACTTGTCGTACTGCTTTTTCTGATTCTCCAACCCATTTGCTTAATAATGAAGGACCATTCACAAGAATAAAGTTTGCTTCACTTTCTTTTGCAACTGCTTTTGCTAATAATGTTTTTCCTGTTCCTGGTGGTCCGTATAATAAAATACCACGTGGAGGCCTAATACCCATACGTTTGAAGACTTCTGGTTTTTTAAGTGGCCACTCTACTGCTTCCTTAAGTTTATCTTTAACATCTTCTAATCCACCAATATCTGCCCATGACACATCAGGAGTTTCAACAAGAAATTCACGCATTGCAGATGGACGTACATCTTTTAGTGCAGCGATAAAATCTTTTTGCGTCACCATTAATTTATCTAGAATTTCATTTGGGATTGAATCACCTTCTTCAATTCCTAGAACTTTTAATTCTGGGAGAATTCTTCTCAAAACAATCATTGCTGCTTCTTTTGCTAAGGAGTTTAAATCTGCACCGACAAATCCGTGTGTGACTTTTGCGATTTCACTGAGTACTACATCTTTTGCTAACGGCATATTTCTTGTGTGAATTTTAAGAATTTCTAATCTCCCTACTTTATCAGGTACACCAATCTCAATTTCTCTGTCAAATCTTCCAGGACGTCGTAAGGCTGCATCTAATGTATTTGGCATGTTGGTTGCTGCGATGACAATGACTTTTCCACGGGATTTTAGTCCGTCCATTAATCCTAATAGTTGTGCAACAACACGTTTTTCTACGTCACCTTTTGTTTCTTCACGTTTTGTTGCGATTGCATCTATTTCATCAAAGAAGATAATGGAAGGTGCGTTTTCTTCAGCTTCTTCAAATTTCTTTCTTAAATTTGCTTCTGATTCTCCATAGAATTTTGAAATGACTTCTGGTCCGTTAATGAGAATGAAGTTTGCATTTGTTTCTGATGCGACTGCTTTTGCTAATAATGTTTTTCCCGTTCCTGGTGCTCCATGTAAAAGAACTCCTTTTGGTGGATCTATGCCAAGACGTTCAAAAACCTCTGGATGTTTTAATGGAAGTTCTACCATCTCACGGACTTTCGTGATTTCATCTCCAAGCCCACCAATATCTTCATAGTTGATACCTAGTCCAATTGCTTCATCTTCTACAAGTTCAACTGCTTGCGGATTGAATTCAACAACTGTATCTTGATTTACGATACAAATTTCTTTTCGTGGTTGGACATCTACAACAACAAATTTAATATCTCCAAATCCGAAACTTGCGAATCTGGATTCCATCATTTCAAAGATGTCTGACACTTCTTTTCCTGGTTGTAGTTTTTTACGTGCAGATCCTAAGGAAACGAGATCTCCTCTTACAACTGCTTTTCCTAATAATCCTTGTTTGAAGAGTTGAGGGGATGCTTTTACTAAAACACCTTTACTTGCTGGTGCAATTGTGATTTTCTTTGCAACTTTGACTTCTGCTTTAGTAACATCAACCATTTCTCCGATAGAAGTACGAGCATTTCTCCGGATGTTTCCATCCATACGAATTATGTTTAAACCAAAATCACCTGGATATCCGCGATCAACAATTGCTGCTGTGGTACGTTCTCCTTTAATTTGGAGAATATCTCCTGGATTTGCACCGATTTGCCGCATAAATCCAGAATCAATCTTCACAATACCTTTATTGACATCATCCTGTACTGCTTCCATGACTTTAAGCTTAATTGGCGCGTTTTCCATATGAATTTTCAGAGGGAATTAGATATATAAAGGTTGTGAATAAGGTTGGGATTTAAGGAAAGAGTGAGGTTGTTGATAATAGTATAAAAAAAGAAGGTATTATTTACAAAAAGGTATTTTTAGAACATAAAAAGTCAAATCCGAAATCGGAATTAAGATGCACAAAAGTTTATTAATACCTAATATTTTCTCCTACTATGGTATTAAGAGTTATTTTTGATACAAATATTTTTGGTAACTTATTAGAAGAACAAGATACTGAGGAAATTGAAACAAGAATTAATGAAGAAAAAGATTTTATTGTGTATAACTTTTCTCCTATTCGTCAAGAATTAAGGAATATCCCTACTACAACAAAAGCAAGTAAAAGAGCAAGAAATCTTCTGTTAAGTATGTACGATAGAATTACAGGCGATCATTTTCTTAAAAATTCAATTGCGATTACAAGTTTAACCAAAAAGTATTATGATCACTATAGAAATCTTGGTGGTATTTATGGTTGGGATACAAATATTAGAGTTGATTTTATGATTGTAGCCTGTGCAAGTTTCAATGGCCTAGATGTTGTTTATTCAGATGATCAAAAAACAATGCTTGGAAAGGTTGCTTTAAAAGCATATCAACACATTAACATAAAAGAAAACCTACGGACTCCAGATTTTCTAAAATATAATGATATCTTGAAGAAATTTAGAAGGCAATTATAAATTTTCCATGCCGTAATCTTTTAACTTATAAACACTTGTAGACGCTTTAATGAATGCTCTAATATCTTTTCTAAACTGAGGGTCTTTTTTAGCTTCCGCTAACTCTTTATAAAATTGTTCTTTGGATAACTTTTTACTTGTCATTTTTGGTTGAAAGTTGATTGTTAATATAAATCTTCCGAGAGATTGTATTGTTCCTCATAAGTTACATTTTTGTCAAAACCTTTAAAAAGTTCCTACCCAAAAAATAATCTTATGAATAATCCTACAACCAAAGAAGGTAGCTTTTTACATAATGTAGAAGGCCTCGCTAATGCGGCGTACAACGTTATTAGACATATTCGTTTAGATAATATCCCTGCTAATTATGTTTCTATTGAAACTCTCCCTACTTATTTTGCAGATCATAAATTAGGTGATGCTGATCCACAGTTAGTTTCTAAAGTTGTTGAAGTCTATTTACGACAAGTACCCACAGATGTTGCAATCGGGCGAACTGATCTCTATGATGGCAGAACAAGTCCTGATGTTGTACAAAGAAATGTAAGTAAGTGGGCCATCCATAAAGAGAAATGGCAACGAGATGTTTATACCGCGCAAAAAAAAGTAATTGATGATGTTGTTGATGGACGTGTTAAAAGATTAAGAGAAAGTTTAGTACAAGATGTTGCCAAAGAATTATACCCTTATCAATTTAGCACATTTGAATTATCAGATGCAGTAAATAGAGGGATGCCTCTTGATGGAGAATTAGCGCCTATCGCTGCAGTTTTAAAAGAAGAGATGTATCGGAGAGCAGGACTACAACATCACGAAGATCCTGCAATGATGTATGACATTGCATTTAGATACGCAGTAAAAGAGAAAGGATGGGATAAGTTAGATGATGAAAAATTGTTTTCCATTTTAGATGCAGAACATATTACAGAATTATTTGAAATATATTTTGAGAAAGATATTGCAAAACCAGAACCATTAACGGATGAGAAACTTGAAGCTTGGTTGCAAGAACCTGTAACAAAGAAAAAACAAAGAATTAGTGGAGTAGTAAATGGGACTCATTCTGCTGTTGATTGGGATAGAGATGTCCCACGCATTTATACAACTGTAAATGAAAGGGTTAGATGCTATGGTAAATCTCAAGCACAGTTTAGAAGAAATTCAGATGAATCTAGTTTGCATACAATTGATGCCCAAGGTAATCCAAGGATTGCGACGATGAGTGATATTTTTCGTGCACGAGTTGAAGATTATGATACAATAGAGGGACGAACATTAGAACAAAGAACACGGTTGTGGAATCAATATTTCTATACTTCAACCGATATTATATATAAAGGCGGAACAAGTGAATTTAAATTAACACATAATTCACCTCATTTAGCTGCATTACCTGAAAATTTTAATGGTCCTGTCTTTGATGTTGAATGTGATAGTGTGAAATTTAATGATGATGTTGATGTTATAGTGAATAAACCTTTAACTCGTGGTCAATTCTTAGCAAGTCCTGTATGGGATTATTTAATATTTGACACACATGTGAAAAAAAGAATAGCTGAAATCATGTTTGATGAGTTCAAATTTAATACTGCATTTAAATTCTGGACAACAACAGCTCCTATTAGAGATCATGGAAGAGCGTTGTTTGCTAGTAATGCTAATATGTGTGGTGATGTTCACGGCAAATCTAGCCTTAGTTATGGTCTTGTCTCTTTCCTCCGTGTATCTTCCACAGAAACATCCAGAAAACCATAAGTTTTCTCGTAGTTCAACGTAGTACACATTTTTTTCTAAATTTTATTAAAAGAATCTTTTAAATACGAGATATTTTATTCCGGAAGAAAAATTCTGATGTATATCCTATATAAAATCAAAAAAAACTAAAAATAAAATTACTCCGTTTTCGGAGCTGATTGACCAGGAATCTGTCTTTGCAATTTAGGAAGTGGTAATGGTGAAGGTAAGCTTACTTCCTCAGAAATCTTGATTGCTTGGATGTTTCCTTTATGTAATGCTGCGTTTACAACTTCTTCCGTAATTGCTAAAGGTACTTTTTTATTTTCATCCCATCCTTTTTTAATTTCTGCAACCTCTGATTCTTCTCCTACGTAGATTACTTGTCCTTCAACGTCAATCTTTCCTAAATCAGGTTCATAACTACAGTTGAATGTGAAGGTGAATTTCAGTCCTTTTTTACCAGCCACTGAGAAATCTAAATCTTCTACATCTTTAATAGAAACGTTATTATTTATTTTTATTTGGCCGCCTTTTGCTGTTAAGCTTCGTTCTGCGGATACTTTATGTAAATTTACTTTAACTATTGTCATTGATAACCACCTTTTATGTTTGTATTAGGTTAGGAGAGAGGTAGTTTATAAAGTTTATCATCCCCCTCGCTTATTTTTCTTCTTAAGTTGCCTTCTTGACCTTGCATTCGTTGTTCTTAATTTACGTTTCAAAATAGATTGGAGTGGTTTTTCCACAGAAAATGCCTGATTTTCTTTGCGTTTTATTTTATAATGATTTCTTTGATCGTCTGTTTCAATATAACAAATTTGATAAACTTCATCAGAAAGAGGGATTGGGTTATTTACACCTGTTCCATTTGTAAAATCTACAAGATATTTTTCATCACCAACTCTATAACTATTCCACGCATGACGTCCTCCAAAAGCAATATTTCCTTTCCTAAGACGCGATATAATTCCTGCAGATTGTAACATCATTTGTGCAGTAACAGCAATGTGACGACATACAAAACTATGTTTCCCATCTTCTCCACAATAAAAATTAATTGCGACAGAACCATCTTGTGAGAACTCACGCTCACTCACATTAAAATTATCAAAATCATACATTAATCCCAAATAATGGTTGATTGAACTAATTATTTTTTGAACCCCTTCAATGGAATAAAGTGAATTGGTTTCATGAGAGGTATTTTTTTTTGCAAATAATAACTGAGGATAAAGATCTTTTTTTCTGAAACGAAATTTTGCACGTCCTTTTCTTTCTGCAGACGAACCATCACTGAATGAACCTAAATCAGTATAACCATCAGGAAGATAATGAGGGATACCATTAAAGACTTCATCTCCTGTATCTGGAAAAATAATGTTATCTGTTAAAATTTCTAAATTTAATACATCTGAAAGAAGATTTATCCGAACTCTTGGTGTTAACGGTACAGAGTCAACAACTTCATTTAATCTTCGTATGGTTCTAAATGGGTGTTCATAGAATGAATCTAAATATAAATCAAAGTCTGAATTAGTTAATGATGGAGACCCCGTTAATGTTCCATGAAAATTAATTGATTGTTTTAGTAAAGTTGAATTTTCATACACTACACCATGTATTAACGTCCTATGTACATAACTTAAGTTTTCTATTGATTTATTCATATGGTTCTCAAAATGTTTGTTTTTTTTAAATTAGAAGGTGTATTTTTTATTATTTTTTTTTAGGAACTGCTTTCTTCTTAGCAGGCTTCTTTTTAACAGTTGCTTTCTTTGCAGCTGTTTTCTTAACTGTTGCTTTCTTTTCTACTGGCTTCTTTACAATTGGTTTGTCTACATCTACCTTGCCATCTTTGATGTTCATCAAGGTTTGACATTTAGGATAGTTGTTACATCCCAAGAATTCGCCGTAATAGGATTTTCTAAGTACCATTTTTCCTACATTACATGTTGGGCAGGTCATGTCTTGTTCTGGATATTTCTTTTCTACAGGTTCGTCTTTCTTTTGATCATTTGGTTGTAATACAACATCTTGTTTTTTTCTGCCTGTTCCAAGTGAAACAATTGGCCACCCTGATTCTTCATCCATTTTTCCTGTGAATTTGACAGCACCGGTATTAGGGATGTTTATGATTGTTTTACAATCTGGATATTTATCACATCCCACAAATCGTCCAAATTTTCCTCGTCTAACTGTGAGACTTCCTTCTTTACATTTAGGACATCGTCCCATGAAGTTTTGGATATCTTGTGTTTCTCTTACTGATGCGAGGATTTCTTTGCCGATTTCTTTTTCTTTCTTTTTGAAATCTGTTAAAAGAACTGTTAATGTTTTTTTTGCTTTCTCTAATACAACCTCTTGTTTTTGTGTCCCTTCACGGATTTTTTCCATATCTTCTTCAAAATCTGCGGTTAATTTTTCGTCAACGATCGTTGGTGCAAATTTTTCTAGAACACCAATTGTTTCCATTCCTAATTTAGTTACAGTTATTTGTACACCTTCAACATATCCACGGATGAATAACCGGTCAAGAATATCTGCCCGCGTTGCTTTTGTGCCAAGGTTTCGTTTTTCTAGTTCTTTAATAATTGAAGATTGATTATATCTGTTTGGTGGTTGTGTTTCTTTTTTGACTTTTTTAATGGATTTAATGTCAACAAAATCGTGTTCCTTCATGTCTGGCAATGAAATTTCTTCTAATTTCACATATGGTTTATAGTACACATGCCAATTTTCTTCTATGGTTCTAGTTCCTTTTGTAATGAAAATTTCTTTATTGACATCTAATGATACTTCCATGGTTTCACGCACTGCAGGTTTTGCAAATGTTGCCATGAATCTTTTAACAATCAAATCATAAATTTTCTGCTCCCAGGGTTTAAGATTTCCTGGCACTAATCCTGTGGGGTAAATTGCGGGATGTGCTGGATCTGTTTTTTTACCATTGTTTGGTTTTAATTCGCCTTTCAATAATTCTTTACAGAATCCTTGATAATGCGGCTGTTTTGCTAAATCTGAAAATATTTTCTTGAAATCTAATTTAGGATCTAAAATTTGGGAGGATGTTCTTGGGTATGATGTTACTCCGGCAAGATATAATGTTTGGGCAACTGCCAATGATTCTTTTGGTGTGATTTTAAATTGTCCATATGCTTCTGATTGTAATGTTGTTAAGTTGAAGGGATTTGGAGGTGCTTGGTTTCGTGTTGTTCGTTTTACTTCTTGAACTTTTGCAACTTTCTGTCCTTTGACTGCATTCATAATTGTGTCTACTTTTGTTTCGTCAAAGATTTTACCATCTTTATGTTGGGCTTCAATATCATTTTTTTTGAAATCTCCTTTTAACGGGATTTCCCAATAAGGTTCTGGAATAAATACTTGAATTTCTCGTTCTCTGTCAACAAGCATTTTTAATGCAGGTCCTTGCACACGTCCTGCTGACATGACTTTAAATGATCCTGCTGCTTTCACAGACGATGTTAATGCTCTTGAAAGGTTAATTCCATAGAACCAATCTAATTTATGTCGTGTTTCTCCTGCTAATGCTTGTCCCCAATCTAGGGTTTTCATTTTCTCTTCATAGGATTTTACAAGATCGCCTTTGGTTAACGTAGAGAATTTCATTCGGTTTGCATCTTTCTGTTTACACGCATACCTAATTACGTTTAGTCCAATCACTTCTCCTTCAACATCAAAATCTGTTGCAATTGTAAATTCGTCAGCAGTTTTTGCTAGCATTGAAATCGTATCTAAATATACTTTGACGTATGCTAATCCTTTAGAACTTTTATAGGAGGCTTCCCATTCTACATCAAATACGGGATAACTCCATCCATTTTTGTTTTTTTCAACTAATCCATATAAATGACCAACGGCAGAGGTTACGATGATTGGTTTTCCTTTATGTGTAAGTTCAAAATAAGAAGATTGTTTATTTTTTTTAACTTTGGGAGAACCATCTGCAAGCGCTGCGGCTACCTTAGCTGCAGATGATGGTTTTTCTGTAATGATTAATTCCATATTGTATTATATTAAAAGCACTAAATTTTCGTACTTTTAATTAGTGCTTTTGTATATACCAAAGCAATTATTTAGTTTGAATATTAATTGCTCTCAGTATATATCAACTTACACGGCAGGGTTATGAGTTCACTTTGTTCCTCAAATGATTCTATTGGTTTTCGTAGGAAACTCCAGCAACTGTGTTGCTCGTGGCAAAGTAGATATAATAGAAGAATTTAGGAGAGTTTTTAAAAAACTATTGTTTTTTGAATGAGATATGGGAATTGTAGTAGGATCAGGATATTGGAAAAAAAGAGAATCATTAGTTGAACGAGTAATAACTGGAACAATTGAAACTCATCAAATTAAAAGTACTGATTATGCATGTTATTTCTGTGGGGATCATGTTGAAGGTAAAACATATCTTCTGATTGATGAAAATGAAAAAAGTGTGGCAAGATACCCTTTAGATGAAAGTTGTTATAAGAATATTGCTTTAAAAGTTAATTAATTAAATTATTTCATCTTCTGATAGATATCAATACTGGTTACAAATAATGCTATTACAATTGGACCAATAAACACTCCAAAAAATCCAAATACTTTTAATCCTCCCAATACTCCTAAGAAAATAATGAAGGAGGATAATTTCATTTTGTCTCCAATTAGTTTTGGTTTTAAGATTGTATCAAGATATCCAAATATAGCGATAGAATAAATAAGTAATATTGAAGCTTTGATAAGACTTCCTTCAAGGAAGAGAATTACAACGGTGGGCAGCCAAATTAAGGCGGGACCTATTGCAGGAATAAAAGCAAGGATGAAAATGATTAATCCAAAAAATAACGCAAGAGGAATCCCAAGCACACCAAAAATAAATGAACCTGCAATCCCTTGTAAAAGTGCTGCACTAATATTCCCACTGACAACAGCGTCAATCGTTTCTCTAAGTCTTTTATAAATTTTTGATTTTGCATGATGTTGAATTGGAAGAACACTTACTATACGGTTTTTGATTTCTTCTCCGTGATCTAAAAAGTAAAATATGGAAAAAACCATAATCACCAAAGATATTGTAAAACTAATAAGGCCACCAACAAAATCCTGAATGCCTTTAAATAAATAAGTTATCAACGTTTCAACTAAAGATTTTCCTTTCTCTTTAAATTCGGGTGCTTCTGTAAAAAGAACAGCTTGCTCAAAAACATTACAATATAATGAATCTTGATTGATACAAGCTTTATTTACACTAAAAGTTAAATAACGATCATAATCTTCATACAAAGTTTGAGTTTGATCTACAAGAGGTACGACAAACAAGAAAAAGAAGCCTATCAATAATACAATTATTCCTAAACTTAATATGATTTGAGAAGCAAGACGTGATTTTAATTTTTTGACAATTTTTTGATAAAGGGGATGAAGCAGATAAGAGATTAATGCTCCCGCAAATAAAGCTGTGACATAACTTTTGAACATGTAAATAATAATAGCTAATAAGAAAATTACAAATAATACAAACACCCACTTTTTTTCTTTGGTATTAAAAACCATAAGACTTAGAA
>JABMOA010000082.1 GCA_013204355.1 Candidatus Woesearchaeota archaeon
AAAAAAAGAAAAAAATTAATACTGAATGGGTGCAAGAACATTCGATAACCATTCCTTTAGAACATTGTTTAAAATTTTCTCATGTTTTGAAAAAGATTTTAAGTTCGGAAAAAATCAAACAATTAATTAAAAATTAAAAATCATAAAAACGCGGAAAAATGAATCCCTTCTTTTTTTTCCCTTTATTTAAACTCCTTCCAAAAGAGTACTACTTTATAGTTTAAAGAAAATTATTTAAAGGAACCAATTTCCTACTTAATGCTAATCATTGAAGTAAGTGAAATTGAAATCTTCGGATTGAGATAACATTTGTGGAGATGTTTAGCACTTTATTCTCATACTGTTCATGGGAGAATTGATTTGTGCTTGTTGATGCCTTCGGGTTGATGCTTGTGCTTTGATACTTCGGACATGAACAGTTTCTTTTTATGATAAAAGAATTAAATAATCTTTAAAAAAATAATGTAATTAAAAATTAATTTCTCGTGAAAATCAAGAGATCACCCTCAGACAATTCTGGAGAATAAGAATATCCTCCCTCAGAGAATTCTTTTAATTTTTGAGGGTCAACAATTTTATTTTTGATAATCCAATTTGCCATCATACCTCGTGCAAATTTTGTAAAAATGGTAATAATTTTATACTCCCCATTTTTATATTCTTTAAATACAGGTGTAATAACTTTTTTTCCTGTTTTCCCAACAACATTATAATATTCTTGTGATGCAAGATTTACAATTACATCATCTTTTTCTGTAACCAAAAAATGAGGAACAGCTTCTTTCCAATAATTAGTAACAAGCGCCATTTCTAATCTATAAGGTTCTATTAGATCTAAAGGACGAAGTATGCCATAGAGTCCAGAGAGAATCCGAAGATGTTTTTGTGCAAACTCAAGCTCATTAAGAGAATAATTACCAACATCAATATATTTAAAAACCATCCCTTCAAACATCAAAATTGCAGGGAGCGCACACGGAACATTAGGAAGTAGAGTAGCATCCTTGAACCAAGAATATGTTTGGTCTGCAAGTTTAGAAGATATTTTCATCTTTTGTTGAAGTTCTAATGCGGAATAATTCTTAAATTCAGTTAGCAAAGATTTTGCATGAGCTAACAACAAAGGAGATGAAGTAAATGGACAATCTAATTTTTCAAGATTTAATGTTTTTGAAGACGCAAGTAAAACGATCATAAAAAGGAAATCACAAAGGGATATATAAAATATGATGCTTTCAAATTGAAATAGACAACTCTTATTATATTAGTAACACATGACCATTAATACAAATATTATCAATGATCTCTACGGAAACCAACAAGAAATAAAAATAATAAAATTACAACTTTTTATAATCATCAAAATCAAAAATCCTTGCACTTTTAGTACCTGGTGTATGATAGAATTCATGAATCAGAGGATGCTTCTGCGCTACAATTCCAACAATATCATCAAGAGAAGAATCACTATGACGAATATTTTGAATTAAATTGTATCCCATCCGTTTAATTTTTTTTGATACTTCTAGATCATGCGTAATATATGACTTAGTAAATTTTCTCTGGGAATTTGATTGACAATAATAATCAAAAACCATTTCAAGTTGATGTGCAAACCGACACTTTTTTGCAAGATGAATTAACACAGGATACTGACGTGAAGGAGGTGAAGAAAACACCCCAAACAGTGAATTCAAAGGTGCGCTTGGATTTAAATATTTAATACCTGTCCCTTCACCATGACCTGATAAATATAATGGATGTCTCTGACGAAATAATTCTAATTTTTCTTTGTGAGGATCATCAAAAAGAAGATATTCAGACAATAGTGAGGAATACCCCAAAAGAACATCCACTAATTGTGGCCTTAGAGTTTGTTCTTTTCCTAAAGCTTCAAGTGTACATTTAACCACATGATGATCTCTTTGGTTTAACAAAGATGTAGTACCAGCTTTTTTTCTTTGAGGTAATTGAATTAATGTCATGTTATTCTTATTTTTATTTATATAGATGAAGCATCTTCTTTTAATTTCCTCTGCAAGTTATCATATAATTTCTTTTCAAGTGGGTCTGTATTTTGATCTAAAGCATATTCAAAAAAAGATTTCACTGAGAATGGTCCTGAAATAAGTCCAATTCCTAATGAAAAAAGTGGATCCTTTGTATAGATATAAGTTCCTAATGAAACATAGGAACCAATGAAAGTAGATGCATTCAAAATAGTCATAGCCCTATTAGGTTTTTTAAAACTCTTAAAAAATGTATCTTCTTGCTTAGACGCGTAAGAATAGACCATAAAATATAATTCTTTTTCACTTAATATAGATATAACATCATCGTCTTCTTTATCCATATGTTCATTTAAATAATCATATACCACTTCGTCAAGCGTGAGTTCTAGAATTTCAAAATCATAGGAAGGAAGATGCTCAGAAACTTTTTTTGCTGCAACAGATAAAGAGGCTCTTGAATAAATCTGAGATCTCGGAAAATTTTTAATAATTAAATTATCAGAACAAGTTTCAACCTCATTTAAAAAATTTCTATAAATTTTACTTAAACCATCTTCAGACACTACTTCTTTATCAGATTCAACAATAGTTCGTTCTAATAAAGAACTTGCCAAGGAACTTGCCAACATATACGCACTTGAAATACCCACAACTGAGATTGCACCAAATAAATTATTATAAAAAAGAGTATCAGAAATATCAAGCATCTGAGAAACTCCTTTAAAGACAGGACTATGCGAAAGATAATCCACTAAGGAGGTATGTGATGAAATATACCCCATAAGCACATTATCAGAAAGGGTTGTTACCGCAGCTCCTAAGGCCACACCTGCAAAAACTCTACTAATATTTTTATGTATATTTCCTGAATTAACCATATCACCTAAATTATGAGAACTACTTAAAAAGGTTTTGTCCCTTTTAGGAGGTAACTCTATTGGGTTGACTTATTGTATGTATTAAGTTGCACTCCTGTGAGCAGGGCACGGCGCTTTAGATTTTGTGATATTTTTCACAAAATGCGCCTCCATTGGCGCTGCTCACCCATGCAACTTAATACGTACGATTTATTTTAACTGTTTCTCTAATTCACGAAAAGCACGTTCCCAAAATTGTGGGGTTGATTTATCATAGTTCCGATTAAATCCACAATCTATCAAGTTCCATCTATTCCCTGACGCAAAATGATTCACTGGTTCAGTTAAAATGTCGTGATGGTATGTTGATGTAACTAAAACTAGTGGTAAACCTAATTCGCGAGATTTCTCAGCCACTAATAATCCAAGTGGCTGATTATCTTCTGATGTCCCCATAGCATCTATCAAGGCACCATAGTAATCTTTTGGAACTTGATTTTCTCTATAAACCAATTTTAAGATTTTTTTAGTTGAAGCAGTCAATTTTTCTGTATCAACATTAGCCGCCAATTTTACAACCATTCTTACAAGAGAATCCAGTGACACTTCTTTGAAAGGTGGGATTGAATTAATGTAACATTGTGCATATTTTTTTAGGTCTTGGTCTTCTAAATCAACATATGGGCTTAAAATACCTAACCCTTCATTCATTCTCTTTTCACGAGAGTTTAACTTTGCCATCTTCTCAACTAATTCTATGCCCAATGCAATTTTCCCACTCCCTGTTTGTTCAGGAAAAAAACAATCACTAATTACACCAACAAGATCTGGATCACACAATTTTTCTATTGCTTGCGCGTAATCTCTTGCAAGAATAGTTGATTGACCTCTTGATGCAAAATAGTTCTCTGCTGAACTTGCATAGTTCGCATTATCCTCAACTAATAATATTTTTTTGATTTTTTTGGGGGCAAGCATCGCCCGATAATCTCCCAATATTGTTTCCAAAGGACTATCACCTAATTCTTGACAAAATATTTCTTTTCTTCCCCCACCATAATACTTTTCTTTTTCACCATAACGCGCAACTGGTGTTTCATTGTCACCGCAATAAACATTAACTCTTTTTCCAGCATTACATCCTTTCAGACAATTAGAAGATTCAAGAGTTAAAGAGAGATCACTTTTTCTGATTCCTGCTTGAAGTATGTGATATAATTCTTGAGTATCACAGTTGTGTCCACAAATTTTTATAGTGTATTGATCCATGTTGTTACTACAAGAAGGTAAGGAATCAATTATAAACTATTGTAGTCTTATTTAAGACAGCAAAATTTATAAACAAGTCACATGATTCAATAAGTATGGAATTAGAAGCAGAACTTCATAACATTGGACTAAGTTCAGGAGAAAGTAAGATTTATCTCTCTTTATTAAAAAGAGGATCTTCCACGGTAGCACAAATTACAAAAGAAGTGAAAATTCACAGAACAAATGTCTATGATTATTTAGAAAAATTACTCATAAAAGGGTTGGTAAATTATGTCATTAAAGGTGGAGTGAAACATTTTAAAGCAACGCACCCTAATAAACTTCATGATTATATTAAAGAGAAAGAAAACATTGTCTCTACGATCTTGCCTAGCCTCAAAGAGTTATCAAATTTTTCAAAAGATGCATTAAATGTTGAAGTTTTTGAAGGAATTGAAGGGATAAAAACGCTTCTTAAAGATATTCTTAGAGAAGGAAAGGATCATGTTATCATGGGAATTGATGAGATCATGTTTAAAGAAAAGTTAGGGCATTTTATGGAGTGGTACTTTAAAGAAGAAAAAAAGATTGGTTTTAAAGAGAGAATTTTAACAAGAGATAATGTTGAATTTATCTACAACTATAAAACTGCGATTTACAGATATCTTCCTGCAGAATCGTTTAATCCTACACCTACATATGTGTATGGAGATCATGTTGCGATTTTAATATGGGAACCATTTTCTGTGATTCGGATCAAGAATGCGGCATTAGCAGATAGTTACAAGAAATATTTTGAAATATTATGGAAACAAGCTAAGAAAAAACCAAAATTAATTATAAAACAAAAGATAAAACATTAAACTCATTCAAGGTGCTTCTTCTTAAATCTCGCAGGAATTAACAAGGGGATATAGATAAATTCCATTTCCCAAGAATTTAGAAATTCACGAAATTTTTCAATATGTTCTAAAGGCACAAAAACAATACGATCGGAAAATTTAATACAATTCAATTTATCACTAAATCCTTCATTACCAGAACGACCATTTAAGGCATAATAAAATTTAGTCCTTTTAAGATTAGTCCAATCTTTTAAATTATATTTAAATGCACCATACGAAGAATACCCATATTTTTCACCAAGAGTTTTTCCTGTCAAAATACTTTTTCCTTCAAAAAGTATACTCTCACGTGCGTCAAAAGTTTGACTAATAATAGTATGAAGAGTTTTTGAAATAATAGAAACTTTTGAAAACTCCTCTTGAAGAATTTTACGAATATCATACTCTACAACTTTATCCACTTTATCCTTAAAGATAACAAGAATATCAATATCACCAGGGTGTTCCTTTCCACGCACAACAGACCCAAATACCAAGATATCATCTACAATGATGTGAGAAGATAGTATCTTTTTAAGTTTATTTTTCAATTTTGTATTCATTAACATTGTGCTCAACAATCCCCTTTATTCTTTTACAAGTATCTAAATCAATGATTTTTGAATAAGTATCACGATAAGTAGAGAATTCTAAGTCCAATTCACGATAAATTTTAGGAAAATATTTTTCTAATTGTCTAAATCTACTATTGTGGTCTTTAGGTGACTCACCTACCTCCTCAAGAAGAAGATGATCTTGAATTGCAAACCAGGTCTTAAAATAAAGAATAGTTGCTGAAGTATAATCTTTTGATTTAAATAAGGTATCAGCAGACGATTTAAAGATTAATATTTGTTCTTTCGTAATCATGTTAGTACATATAACAACAAAGCACTATTTAAACCTTTGTGTTATACCACCTAACATTAAAAGAAAAAAGCGCCACGGGCCGGATTTGAACCGGCGATCCCGTAAGGGACTGATTATTTGTGGTGTGCATGGTAATCATAAAGACTAAAAG
>JABMOA010000083.1 GCA_013204355.1 Candidatus Woesearchaeota archaeon
GACAGGGTATCAAAAAACAAAGTTTTTTGGGACCCCCCAGCAATCTTTGATTGCTCGTGGGGCGCTAATACAAAAGATAAAAATGGTTTCTACAGAGACACAGAAAGAATAACATTTATATACCATAAAAAAATCATTTTACTATGGTTAATAAAAAAGGTGGTGTACGCAAGAGGGTTTCTAAAAAAAAGGAAGTAATAGAATCACCTAAAATGAAAATGCGCCATAAACAATCATGGGCAATTATTGGAATCTTGTTCCTTTTATCTTTAATGACCATTATTAGTTTACAAGAAAAAGAAATGTCCCTTACGGGAAACGCAGTACAAACTGTAGGATTCATGAAGGCTGGTGAAATCTTAACTTTTCAAATACAAGGTGTTTCTGGTTTAAATGATGCAACCGCTACATTTTCTCAAGAGGCACGAAATATTGTCATCAAATTTGAAGAAAACAATAATATTCCTTTTGAGCAAGATTTTTATTCAAAATTTACAATTTCTTCTAGTAATGAAGTTAAAATAAAATCATTACAATTAACCTTAGTGTTAGAACAAAGAAAACTAGATCAAATACCGATGTCTAGAAACGATATACAATTATTTCAAAATGGTCAACCTGTTAATACAGTAATGACAAAAATTGATGGCAATAGATTATTTTATACAGCCACAGTTACAAGTTTCGGCGACTTTGTGATTGGAAAAGAAGAAGGAATTGAAAAACCAGTCATGAAAAAGGTAGAAATTGAACAAAGCAACGATGTTGCTAGCTCCTCACCTTCAGCTACGGAGCCTGAAGAACAGTTACCTTCAGTAATTGAAGAAACAGTTATTATTGGTAAAGCAATTGAAGAGCCTATTGTTGCTAAAGAAAAATCTGGATTTTTGGCTTGGTTGAAAGGTTTGTTTAATTAAGTTTTTATAGTAGAATTATTCTGATTGTATTATGACAAATGTGTTTATAATTCATGGAGCATATGGAAACCCTGAAGAAAATTGGTTCCCTTGGTTAAAAAAAAAATTAGAAAAATTAAACCATAAGGTATTTGTCCCTAAATTCCCAACACCAGAAAATCAATCCTTAAATTCTTGGCAAAAAGTTTTTAGAGAATATGAACAAGAAATTAATGAAGATTCAATGTTTATTGGACATAGTTTAGGTCCTGCATTCATCTTATCACTTCTAGAGAAACACAAGGTTAAATCCGCCATATTTGTTTCAGGTTTTGTAGGTTTACTTAATAATTCCACATTTGATGAAATTAATAAAACTTTTACAACAAAAGAATTTGATTTTGAAAAAATTAAAAAAAATTGTAAAGAATTCTTTATCTTCCATTCCGATAATGACCCCTATGTACCAATTGGAAAGGCTGAAGAATTTGCAAATTTACTAGATACAAAGTTAATTATTGTGAAGGATGCTGGGCATTTTAATATGGAATCATCTCCAGAAATCTTAGAAAAAATAAAGAAAAAATAAAAAAAACAACTATGCTCTACACCCATCGCAATAATAACGATTTGCATTTTCAACAACAATTCTCTTTGCACAGCCCTTGCAACATCGTTGAATTTTAAACTTTTTAACCTCTTGGAAAACGTGTTGTTTCACGGAGACATCACCTTCTTTTTTTTTATTTAAAAAACACCTAAGAGTATACGAAAAGGTAAACTAGTATTTATATGTTTTGCAAATACTGACATAAATGGGACAAAAAAGAAACCTTTAACAAGTTTTATAAAGAAACAAAAAAAATAAACAAACATGAATTTTAAACAAATGTTAGATGAGGATGTCATACGTCCGTTAATTGTAATCAACCTAGTTTTTTTTGCATTACAATTTTTTATTGGAAATTTTACAGACATTTTTGTTTTAAATCCAAAATTATTTTTAAGTGAACCATGGAGATTAATCTCGTCTATGTTTTTACATGGAAGTGTTAGTCATATTTTATTTAATATGTACGCATTATTCATGTTTGGCCCATTAGTACAACAAGTTATTGGTCCAAAGAAATTTTTACAAACATATTTTGCAACTGGTTTAATTGCGGCTATTGCACATATTATTTTTTCCAATAGTCTTGCATTAGGTGCATCAGGAGCAATATTTGGATTAATGGGAGTTTTAATTATTCTGACACCAGATTTAAAAGTATATATGATGCTAATCCCAGTCCCAATTAAAATGAAATATGCAGTGCCAGGTATGCTTGTTTTAATTTGGATAATTTCTGCAGGTGTTGGACTTTCAATTGGAAACATCGCACATCTTGGTGGTATGATTTCTGGCTTGTTAATTGGACTATATTTAAAGAAGGTTAAAAAAGTGTCAGTTGTCATGCGTTATTGAATTATTTAGAAAAATTGGATAATTGATACTGATTATTTAAATATTAATCTTGATCCAACTCTTCCTCTTCTTGAGGCGAAAGAATCTTTTTATTCACGAAATCTTTAAGATGTTGCGCTTCGTCTTCTAATACAATAAGTAAATCTAGATCTCCAAAATGTTCTTCGGCACATTCCCTGCAATAATAATCAGAAGAATCTTTTATTTTGTATTCTGCTTCATCACCACATTCAATACATTTTTTACCCATTTTAATAGCTAGAAGAAAATCTCATTTAAATGTTTATCGCAATAATTCGTTTTTGATCTCATCTATTTCGTGTTCTGTCACTGCACACCCACTAAACTTTACAGCCCATAACATGGAATCTATCAAAACTGAACGTCCAGCTTTCTTCTTTGGTACGTAAAGGTCTAACAATCCTAATTTATATGCGACTGAAACTAATTCCGCAGACCTAATGATAGTGACATCTTTCAATTGTGATTGAAACAAGTCAATCTTAGAATTATCTGCAACAACCGTTTTATGGAATCTATGTTCTAATAAACTTTTCATTTCTTTACCATTCTCAATAAATAATCGTAATGTTCGTTCGTCCATCACTAAAGGTGCGTTTAATTCTAATGCACACGCCACAGATTGAACTTCTCCTTCTTGGATTATATCCATGGATTTACCTTTAATTTTAAATGTACTATTTGCAAGTTTAATTAATTGACCTACTTTTTTTTCTGGCACATTGGTATAGACTTCAAGCGTTCCTTCACGAATGAGTTTCATAACTTGCAATGCCTCAAATGCGAATCGTTTTGTTTGAAGAGGACGATCAATTAATTCAAATTTTACGGCAGGTGTAATATAGAATTTTCCGCCAAATTGCTCTTTTAATTTAGGAAGAAGCCACCACATTCTACTCATAACTAAAGAAATGATTGGACCCGCATCGAAGAATAAAACTTTATCCATGATTCACTCCAAATAGTTTGAACGCAGTTAATAACCTTTTTTTTGCTTGTACTTTCTCAACATGTGCACCAAGAATTACAGTTCGTCCTGCATATTCTTGTAAATCCCAGTTTGATAAACCCATTAATCCTGCTGCCTGACCTAACGATAATCCTTTTTGAAGAAGTACCGCTCCTTTCTTGATTCGCGCAGCATCCATAACATCCTCAAAATGTTCTTTTACTTTTGCATTACATCCACGGACAGTTACAAACATGTTTTTAATAGATTTGTTATATCTTCCAAAACTATTTGCTTGTAAGGCATCTCGTGCGTTAGTCATTCCTTTAATAAGATAATCAAATGATTCGTCATCAAGACAGTCAACCACTTTGTAAATTGAATAAAATAAAACAGTAATTGAAACAACATCTAAGTCTTTATGTAATGCCACATCTTCAATTGCTTCATCAGAAAGTTGTTTCATGGATTCTACATTCATTTGTTTTCTTTGTTGGAGAATGTGAATTGCTTTATTGAGGTCCTTGATTATTTCACTCTTTACAACATCTTTCATGATAATACTATAATTCTTTGGTTTATTAATTTTTGCAAAAAATGACCATCTTTTTTTTAAACAAAGCCCCTATTTCTATCAAAATGGTATTTTTGGAAGATTATGACCAACACATTGAACGACAAGAAAGAACACTTGATGATTTAATAGATCAAGAAACAGCAAGATTAAAAAGAAATCCAACAAACGATTTAAAACCCCAAATCTATAGAACATTTGAAAGAGGACACATTATGGGTATCATCCCAGTAGTGATGGTTTCTGAAGAAGATTATTCTCCAAGTGATGATGATTTCATAAATGCGGCAACTAAAAAAATCAATCATGAAACTTTTAAAAATAATATCAGAAATCTTGCTATATCCCTTTACCAATATACAACTAATATTTTAACAAGAGAAGAATCTTTAACAAAAAAAGAAAAAGACGAAATTGAATCTCGTTTAAAAGATCAATGGAGAAATATTAGTGAATACTATCCAAAAATTAATTATACTGAAACAAAACAATTTATCACAACATTACGAAACCATCGGTTAATCGCACGAGAAAACGCAATAACATTAATTGATGTTTTAAAGAGAACAGAACAAAAACCAATAACAACACGAACTATAAGAAAAGAAAAAATAAAAGAAAGAAGATTCAATCATCCAAAAAAAGACATGGATCAAACAGAAGATTGTCGTGAGTATATAATCAATGTTTTAGGTTTAAACAATGAAATTGCAGATCAATATGCACCTCAATTAAAATTAAAAACAATTCACCATATGCAACATGAATTAAAAACGACATTTGGAGAGATTTATACAGAAATTATTGCAGAAAATCCTACTATTTTACAATATGTATTGGATACAAAATTTACAAAATATATTACAACAGTTCAAATGGTACAAAAATCTATTGAAGATCAAAATAGAACCGATTTGAATTTGGAAGACAATATTGCAATATATGCAAACTTAGAATGTATTTTAAAATTAAAAAGAGAATTATATGAAAGGGAATCAATAAATGAAGAAGGAATAGAAGAAAATGAACTTGACATTACAGTGATATCTCTTTCAAATTATCGGTTTTTACATAAAAATGTAGATTCTGTGCGAGAACGGTTAGATTCCTTAATTGAAACTTGTTCCGTTTCTGTTGATGATCACGAGCATTGGGATAACACAAAAAGTAAGAGTGCAAGAGGTCGTGATATTTTAAGAGACATAGCCCATTCTTACCGTCAATTATTCCATGAATTAGATTTACCAGAACCGTGGTATGACTTAAATCATGGTCAATCAACATTAACAATTGATGAAGAAGGATCTAAATATCTACGTCAAATTAGAGACCTAGCTTACAAAAGACAAAACTAAGGTTTTTCTAGAAATAGGCTCCGTAGAAATAGATTAATTTATATAACAGATTTTTTCTCATCATTCAACATGGGCTGATGGTGAAATCTGGTATCACGTGCCGCTGGCCGCGGCGAGTTCCCGGGTTCAAATATCCTTAGATAGATTACAACTCTCGGATTTGAAATTCCCGGTCAGTCCATTTTCCATTTGATACTACACCCCATACTTGGATGTTCTTCCACAGAAATATTTCCTGTTTCTAAGAATTCTTGAATCGCGTGATACAATTCATGTGTTCCTTCTTCCTTTCCATGTGTATCATCTATGCGAGAATGGAATATTAATTTCAAATCGCTATCAAAAAGAAATGGATCTGGGGTACAGACAGCGCCATAATCTTGTGCAACTTCTTGAGAAGAGTCATGCAAATAATAGAAATCTATATTCCATTTATCAAAATATTCTTGCATCTTTTCATAAGAATCTTCAGGATAATTTTCTGATTCATTTGAATTAATGCCGATCACTGTGAGTCCCTCAAAGGATTTTGCAATTCTTTTGATTTCATTAATTTTAGGAAGCACATAAGGACAGTGATTACACATAAAAATAATCAATGTAGCTTTTTCTCCTTTAATATCTTGCAGGGAATAGAAGATCCCATCTACATTCATTAAGGAAAAATCTGGAGCTAGATTCCCCTGTTTCAATGTTACGTATTCTGATCCTAGTAATGCCATTTTAATTATCTAAAGATTCATTCTTTTGAAAAGGATCATAACCTTGTTTAATTAAATTTTGTAATGGAAGAAAAAGAGGTTCTGGAAGTTTATTCCATTCAAACCACTCAAATTGTCTTGTTTTATCGGGTTCTTTTATTTCTACGATACCAGAATCAAAATCTGATAACATAAAAATTGTAATGTAATGTTTATTTTCTTTGATGAATTTATCGTTTGTAATATTGGCAAAACGTACATTTTTTATCTCAATTCCAAGTTCTTCTTTAGTTTCTCGTTTTGCACATTCCTCTAAATCTTCATGAAATTCAAGATGACCACCAGGTAAACACCATGTGCCTTCACCATGAGCATTCATTCTTTGTTGAAAAAGAACTTTTCCATCCTTCAATACAAAAACTCCTACACCTACTTTGGGCCTTTTCATAAATTTATGAAATTTAAACTACTTTAAATTAATTTCTATGTTGAAGAATCAATAAAAATAAATCTTCTTTTTCTTATACCATCAACTTCTACAAAACCGCAAAATTCTTCTTTTGGACGAACCCACATAACGTTTTCTCCAATTTCTTAATCGTAGAGTGCTTGATAGACAACAAGATCTTTCAAATCTTCGCTATTTTTTACTTCACAAATTAATTGATAGGTTCCACTTTTATAGTGTTTGTAAATCCCTGGTTTCATTCTTCTTTCGAAGCTTCTTCGGATGTATCTTGTTCTTCACCTTTTTGATCTTGCTCAGAATACTGTTCATCATTCTTTGGTGGTTCATCAGAATAATCATCTTGATATTCACCATCAGAATACTCGGAAGATGAATCATCTTTGTAATTGTCTTGTGGGTATTGACCATATTTCTCTTCATATTCTCGCTTCATATCTTCTGTGTAACTATCCGGAAGTTGAGGTACATTTTGATTACTATCTCTACCTTCCTCAGTTATATCTCCTGGGAATTCAGTATACTTCTCATTATATTTATCATCTGAATTATCGGGAACATCTATTGCCTTACCAGAAGATGGGAATTGATTAGGAAATTCTTCACGTTTTTCCATCAATTCTTTTTTGAATTCTTCAGAGTCATGTTCAAATGAATTGTCAAAATCATCACCATATTCTTCTTTAAATCCACCAAACATTTTTTCAAAACATTTTAGTTTCTCGGCTTTATCTTCAACATCCATACATTTATATGGGTTATCTTGATTTTTGTCTTCATCGTTTTTTTCTTCTTTTTCTTTATTATTTTTTTCAAAAATTTCACGACATTTTTTGAAATCTTCTGTTGATGAACCTGTTAGTCCTGCATCTAAACATTCCTGAGGTGCTTTCTTTTTAAATTCTTGACTACGACATTCAGCTTGGTCATCACCTTCACCGCAGAAATCATCTTCTTTAGGATCTTGATCATCTTCATTCCTATCATTTTCCATCATATCAAACATAACATCAATTAAGTAATCAGGTAAGTAATCGGCAGGATTAAAATCTTTACTTGTTGAGGAACAAGCTTCCTGATCACCACTACGGCACGCTGCCATTTTGGTACTTTCTTGTTTACAAATAGATTCAAATGATTTGACACCCATCCCCTCACAATCACAATCTTTAGGAGAATTCATACATTGCTGTAATTTTTTTGCAAATATTTTCGCATGCTCTTTTTGATCCTGTGATAAATCTTCATGTTGTTTTTTAAGCCACTGAGGGGAATCATCATTTGATTTACAGGTTTCAGCATATTGTTTTGGATCTAATTTTGATAATGAATTACATAGTGTTTGAATTTTTCCTGAAACTTCGGCAGCAAGAGAAATCTTTTCATCTTGGCTAATCTGTTTTAATGTTTCTTCTTTTAATTCTGGAATTTCCTCAGAGATATATGAAAATACATCATGTGTTTCAGATTTTCTTTTTTTAATTCTATCTTCCATCTCTGGTGTAATCTCTTTTTCTAAGATATCTCCATATTCTCCAGCTCTTTTTAATGCAATTTTCGCATACTCTTTTTTACCTTCTCTTGCCATTGCTAAAGCTTCAGCAATCTTTTCTTCACGAAATTCTTGAGCTTCTTGAGGATTATCAGGGGTTCCTTCAAAGAATTCATCAATAAAATAAAATGGACTATCAGGTGTTAATCCTGGATTAACATCAAAATTTGGTTCATCTGCATAAGCAAATGATGCAAGTGACAATAATATAATGGTAATAAGAATATATTTTTTCATAGTATCAACCTCATTACGATTATGAAACTAAAGAAGTATAAAAACCTTATCTAACAACTTCACCTACAATACTTCGTAACATATGTCCAACCACTTTAATTTTAATTTTTTTCTTTAATGGAATCCTACCTTTCACACCTATGATTAAAGGATAGGTTCCATATTGCCTACAAAATGTTGTTTTTCCATCATACATTTCTGTGTAAACTTCTGATAATATTGTGCCAATAGGTAAAATCTTTTGTAACATAGGGGAATCTATCTTTTGCCTTATATCATTTCGCCATTTCCAATAATGTTTTTTATTTTTACGTAGATATTTATTCCCTCCATGCTTTTCTAAGAATGTATCTGGGAGAACTGCTACTTGCCTAACGTTGATTCTTCGTAATAATAAATCTTCATCCATGATTTTTTGTAACATCTCGATGTTTTTTTCATGTGTGTCTTTTGATTCATTCAACAATCCAAAAATAATATTTATGCCAGGAAGATATTTATGCATCCCATTTTTTCCACGTACTGCACCATATTTGTTTATGATTTGGATTGCTTTATAGCCAATTAATGGTGCTGTGTTAAGCAAATTAGCTTTCACAACTTCTGGATCAAATGATTCTACACCAAATGCTGCAATATTACCTGGTGTACAATATTTCACAATAGCTTTAGTTATTTCATGATCTTTATCTCTCACAACTGAATTGGGATTGACATTATCAATATGAAGAACTTCAATCTTCGGGCATTTTTTATTAATTTGTTGCAACAATTCAATAGGTCTATCAGAGGCATAGAAATCTGCTTGTTTTCCTAATCTGAATATGCGAGCACCGTGTTTGTAGAAGGCTTCTACTTCTTTTACAACATCTTCCATCTTTCTATTGACAAATCTGTTTTTCAAAGGTTCCGTACAAAAACTACATTTTCCTACATTACATCCACGTCCTGTTTCTATTTCAATCACACGCTTGTCAGGAATTTGTTTTATAATTTCAGTTGATTCTTCAATATATTTTTCTATTTCTGCAAATGGGGCATCGTAATTTTTAATTTCTTTAAAAAATGATAAATCAATTTTCTCAAAGAATTTTCCACCTTCCAATTGTGTTCCAAATACAACTGGTCCACTTAATTCAATGGGTTGTTTTATATCCTTTAATAATGATACAACCTCCTTTAAAGTTCCAGGTTGGGCTGTAAGATATTTTCCTGGTACATGAACGCCAAGCACAACAATGATTTTATGTGTTTTAGAAATTGTTTGTTCAGCGTTATTTTTTGTTAAATTATATACAAAAATATTTGTTTTTTCTTTTTCTGTTGGTTCTGTGATGATGCCCTGCCTCTGTTTCCATAATCTCATGTCATCTATTGTAAGATAAGATATATCGTGCCCTTCTTTACGATATTTTCCAAATAAGTATCTGGGATATGTTCCTAAGTAGGGAGGCACACCTAATCCTGAAGCTTCATCGGTATAACAATCTATGATGGTTATGTGCATGAGTAGAATATTTTTTTGATACTTTAAGAATGTTTGGTCTGAAAAGATATTTATACTAGAAAATAAATACAAGATAAATGAAAATTAGTATTGCAAAAACTAAAGAGGAATTACTACAAGCATTTTTCATAAGGCGAGAAGTCCTCATTGAAGAAAAGAAATACTCTATCTATAAAGATGAGCCTGACAAAGATGACCTTGTTTCAGATATCTATATTGCTAAAGATAAATCAAAAGTTGTTGGAACTGCAAGAATAAGAAAAGAGAGAATGGCATATAGAATTCAAAGGATGGCTATAGTGAAACATGCAAAAGGCAAAGGTATAGGTTCAAAAATAATGAAAAAAATTCTTCAAGATCAAAAAAACAAAAAGATTTCCTTAATTTCTCCTAAAGAAACAATCCCCTTCTATGAAAAATTTGGATTCAAAAAAACTGATATTATCCAGAAAGGGAAGTACCATAAGTATTATAGGTTACAAAATTACTAAAAAGGAAAGAAACCACCTAATTTTCGTAAGGATAAAGTATTTTTATTTCCAATTAAAGGAGACCAAGAAAAATTTAGGTTATTATTTTTAGATATGTTGGAACGAACAAACAAACTAAAGGAGCAACCTGAATTTCTTACAACAACAATCTTTTTAAATCATTCAATTCTTTTAATTTCCATAACAAATGGTGTATAAAATTGGATTAGTTGGCACGCATGGAACTGGAAAAACTTCATTAGCTGCATTAATAGAAGGTGAATTAAAACGCAGAGGAATGGAAGCAATCAAACTTCCTGAAATTTCTACTGAAGCTCGTAAGCGTGGGTTATCCATTAACAGAAATACAACTCTAGGCACTCAAATGTGGATCCTACATCAACAATTTGCCAATGAATTAGAACTTTCTGAGGAATCAGCACATACTACAAATTATCAAGTAATTATAACAGATAGAGGGCCAGATAATTATTGTTATCTTGAACATAGTGTTGGTGAAAATGATTATGCCTTACAAATGACGTTGGGTCATCTTTCATTATTTCCTTATGATGCTTTGTACCTTCTACCTAGAACCAATGGAAATATTCAAAATAATGGAACAAGAGATTTAGATAAAAATTTCCAAATTGCAATGGATGAAAAAGTGAGGGCTTTTTTTGATAAATATCAAATTGCTCATAGAATTTTACCTCTACCCAAACCTGAAGACAGATACAGACAAGAGTGGGTAGAAATTATTGTTAATGATACTATGGAAAGATTATAATGGCAGATAGAATCATATTAATTGAAGGGAACATTTGTGCTGGTAAAAGTTCTATGTGTCGTTACATCAAAGATCAAAAAAGTAGATTATATGGATCAAATGGTGGAGACATTGTATTAGAATTTGTTGATCCACCAGCCTTAAAAGAATTCTATGCTAACATTTCACAAAATACTGAAATGTATGAATTAAGTTGTCTTATGAATCGTATTGCACGTCATACGATGGCTGAAAGGAAAGAGGGGACACTTGTTTTTGATAGAGGTGTGATTGGTGGAGCCGAAACTTTCTGTAAAAATTCTCATAATGAAGGTAACCTTGATGATGAAGGATTTGGTCTTTATCACACTATATTAGATAGGGCAATTGAAAAACTTGGAAAAGAGAATCAACAAAGTTGGTTGGAACAAACAGTTGTCTATTTGCAAGTGAAAGATGTTGAAGTTCTTCAAGAACGACAACGACAACGCCCTGATTTTGAAGGAGAAATAATTCCTGCGGGGTATTTAGGTAGAATCAATGAACTCTATGAAGCATTTATTGCAAACATTGATGCCGCTTACGGTAAATATGGATTGAAAGCTCCACGAGTCATTACAGTTGATGGATCAATAAATTGGACCAAGGAACCTGAGTTTCATGAGGACGTGTTTCGGAAGATTTTGGATTCTAATACATAATAACCAATACTTTTATAAACAACCCATCTCCCAAGAGAGTATACCAATGAGTTTACAAGGTTTAATGGTAAACGAGGTAACGATTAATTCTAATTGTTACTTATGAAAGATGTAGATAAGACTACACACTGGAGGAAAAAATATGGCAGACGAAGCTAAAATATTAGAGATTATTGAAATCGCACGAACAAGCGGTAAAATCCGTAAAGGATCCAATGAAGCAACTAAAGCAATTGAGAAGGGAGAAGCTAAACTTGTAGTATATGCTGCAGATGTTAATCCTAAAGAAGTTATTATGCACATTCCTTTATTATGTAAAGAGAAAGGCATTAAGTGTTTTGAAGTTTCTAAACGAGAAGATTTAGGAGCTGCTGCTGGTTTACCTGTTGCAACTGCTGCTGTAGCTATTGTTAAGGAAGGAGATGCAAAAAAACATATTGATTTATTACAACTTGAATAAGTGATTCCAAATGGCAAAAGAAGAAATTAGAAAGAAAGGGAAATCCGACGCGAAACCTGACAGTAATGTAGCTGATTTTACAAAAGCAATTCCTGCAGATATTAAAGAAATCGTTGGACGAGCTGGAAGTCGTGGGGAATTAACACAAGTTATGTGTCTTGTACAAGATGGCCGAGATAAAGGTAAGATGATGCGTAGAAACGTAAAAGGTCCTGTACAAATTGGAGATGTTCTAATGTTACTAGAAACAGAAATTGAAGCTCATCGTTTAGGCGGTGTGCGAAAAGGCCGGAGGTAGAAGATGCCACGATGTACATTTTGCGGAAAAGAGATCACAAAAGGAACAGGTAAATTATATATTTACGCGAGCGGTAAAGTCGCTAATTTTTGTTCTAACAAATGTGAAAAGAATTTAATCCAATTAAAACGAAAACCTGTAAACACAAGGTGGACAGATGCTTTCAAGAAAGAAAACAAGAAAGGAATTTATAAAGTAGAGAGTACTCAGAAATCAGATATTTCTAGTACCCCCAAAACTAAAGTTTTGAAGAGTGGCTCCAAATGATGGAGCGGACTCTTGTTTTATTGAAACCTGATGCCGTTCAGCGTGGATTAATGGGGAATATTATTTCTCGTTTTGAAAATGCTGGGTTCAAAGTTGTCGGTTCAAAAATGATGTGGATTGACCAAGAATTTGGAAAGAAACATTATTTTGATGTTGCTGAAAGACGAGGAGAAAAAGTTCTTGAAGTTCTACTTGGCTTTATGACAACAGGTCCTGTAATGGCACTTTGTATTGAAGGAGTTAATGCTGTTGAAAATATCAGAAAAATGGTTGGCGGCACTGAACCAAAATCAGCACTCCCTGGAACTATCCGAGGAGACTTTGCACATATTAGTTATGCGCATGCTGACAATGAAGGTAAAGCAATTAAAAATTTAATCCATGCTTCTGGAAATTCAGAAGAAGCAAAACAAGAAGTTGCATTATGGTTTAAAGATAATGAATTACACACATACAAAACTGTGCACGAAATGCATACGTTTTAAATTTTAGGGGTACATAACAAATGGCAGAAAGAATGGTTGATAAGGTGACTCGTTTAATGAAGTCACCTCAAAATATTAGAAATATCGGTGTCGCAGCCCATATTGATCACGGTAAAACTACATTTTCCGATAATCTCCTTTCAGGAGCTGGAATGATGAGTGAACATCTTGC
>JABMOA010000084.1 GCA_013204355.1 Candidatus Woesearchaeota archaeon
AAAAATTTATAAAATAAAAATCTAAATTCTTACTCTAACTCACGTTTCAACATCTTATGGGCATTATTGATTTTCTTAAATGTTTCTAAATTTCCTTCAGGCATATCTGGATGGAATTGCTTTGCAAGAACTTTATACTTTCTACTAATTTCATCCATGTCCAAACAATCTTCACTTACACCTAAAAGTTTTCTAGCTTCCTTACGTTGTTTTTCAATGTCATCTTCTTCTGAAAATTTCCTTGTAAAATCATCAAGAGAAATTTCTTTATTTACAAAAGCATTGACATAAAACTCAATCACTTTTGAGACAACATAAAGATTTTCAGCATACTTATCATATAACTTACAACTGAAATATAACCTAAATCCTTCATAATACCACTCAGCAACACCAGGAGCATTGATTCTACAATTCGCTTCAAGCTTGATTTCAACATCATCATCTGTAAGATTAATCTTTCTAAGTGTAGAAATGATATCGTTCTTAAATTGTTGAGATCTTCTATTATACGAATCTCTAACTGGGTTAAAATTGAATTCTGCTCCTTTTACTTTAATTCTAGGCATATTCTCCTTAATTTTACGTTTTGTTTATAAAACTTCATATAAAAATTACAGTTTTCACTCAATCAACCAATCTAAACCAAAATCAAGCTTTGTAAAGTTTCATCTCCTAAATTATTCTTTCTTTAGAAAGTATCTCCAAAGTATCCATAAAGTATGTTTATAAAGTAATTCTCCAACTAACATATCACAAACGGGGTAATTAGAAATTAAAAATTCCTAGTTCATCCTTACAAACGGAGGAAATTAACATGAAAAAAATATTTGCAATAATGATTTTAGCAATGTTCATCATAAGTGCAGTTCCAATGGTACTTGCAGATTCTGATGATGCTAAGTTAGAGATGGGTAAAGAATCAGTAGGAAAAGAAAAACAACTAAAAGCTCAATTAGAAAAAGCACGTGAGAAAGTAGAAAGTAAAACAGCTTTACAAAAACTCAAAGCAGTGCCTGAACGTATTAAGAAAGCACAAGAAAAACGTGAAGAATTCAAAGATAGGTACACAGAAGCACGAGAGAATCACAAAGAGAAAAATGAAGAATTAACAAAAACACGTGAAAGAGCTAAGTGTCAAGAAGATACAGAAAAATGTAAACAATCTAAACGTGATGTTAAAACAGGTGTAAAAAAACGATTAGAAAACACGCTTGCAGTAATCACACGTTCATTAGAAAAACTAAACAACCGTGTAGAAGAATCCCGTGTCTTAACTGATGCACAAAAAGACACAACTTCAGCAGAAATTGCAGAATTAGAAACAACAGTAAACACACAAGTAGAAAAAGTCACAGCAATGGCTGATAACGCAACAGCAGCAGAATTACGTGATGCTATTAAAGAAACAAAGAAAGTATGGCAAGATACACGTAAATTACAAAAAAGAATCATTGCACGTATGACAAGCAATAAATTAGAAAACCTTCTTGAGAAACATACAGAATTTGCAAATGGTATGGAATCACGCATCGCAGATTTAAAAGCACAAGGAATTGATACAACAGAATTAGAAACATTATTAGCAAAATTTGTTGATCAAACAGAAACCCTTAAAGCAAATCAAAAGAAATCTAAAGAACTCTTTACAGATGCAGAATTAGTGAAAGGTGATTTAACACAATGGAGAGAATCACAGAAAATTGTAAGAGATAATCTTAAAGCAACAAAAGATACCTTACGAGATTTCATGAAAATGTACCGTGATGTGAAACCCAAAGCTGAAAAAGATTCTGATGATGTTGAAGATGAAAAAGAATCTGATGGAACTGAAGCAAAAGATGACAACAATGAGTTAGAAGAACCAACTACTCCATTAGAGGAGTAAGAAAGTTTTATAACTTCTTTTTTTATTTCTTTTTATTATGAAACGAATAATATTTAGTATCTTGGTTTTAACAATTTTCATTGTAGGTTGTGCTGAACAAGTTGTTGTAGATGATTCTGCAGATGTACCAGTTGATGTTAGTTCAGAAGTCACAGAAATCAACGATGGATTAACAGATCTAGAAGATTTAGATACCTTTGAAGATGAATTAGATGATCTTAACCTAGACGATTTAGATGATGTTAATTTAGAATAACTTTATTTTTTTTCAAATATTCACTTTCTAATAAACCATACATGACACTATTGTTCCATTTACCATCTTTTAAGTGTCCTTCTCTTCGCATTCCTTCATGTGTAAACCCTAATTTTTGAATAATCCTCTTTGACCCTTCATTTTGTTCCATATGCCACACATCAAGTCTATGTACTTTTAATTCTTCAAACGCAAATTTTACAACAGCTTTTGCAGCTTTTGACATTATTCCTTGACCACGGAAAGGTTTTCCTAACCAATATCCTAATTCCGCATGTCTATGTAAAGAATCAAAACCAGCAAGACCACAAATACCGACAACTTCGTTATTAATGATAATACCAAAATTAAATTCTTTTCCTTCATCCCACTTTGGAATAGAATTATTTACAAACCACTCTCCATCTTTAAGTTCATAAGGAAAAGGAATGCGGACGGTCATTTGATGGATTAATGGGTCTTGACAATATTTTGTAATAGATGGAGCATCACCTACCTCTAATCTTCTTAGAATAAATCCATTACATTCAATTTTTGTAGGTACCATAAGACGAGGATTTTTGGTACTAAATTTTTTATCTTCATGTACCATAATAAAATAGGAGCATGCCCCCAGTCGTACTAACTAAGCCTCAACTGTTGAATCCTCGTAGCTTCTCAGACTTGCAACCCTACGAACATGAAGATTGAGCATAAAGGCTGCTTCCGCCAGGATCTGACCTGATTCTGAACAAGTCCATCCCGCAGGACAAATCGTCGACAAAGACAACAAGGACAGTCGAAACAAAACTAATCCTTCCAGGGGCTTCAACTCCGCCTAAAGCGTATTGACGGTGACAACAGAACGCTAACCTGCCAGTCTAGCTCCCATTAAAGGTAATAAGGAAATTCTTTTTAAAGCTTTTTATTGAAACTGGGCAAAATTTTCTTCATCAATCATAGCTAATCTTAAAATACTTCGTAATGTAGGGTTTTTTAATTCTTTATGTAAAGGTACCACCGTTCCAATTTGACCCTCTGAAATCGTTTTTTTAAGAATAACATGACTTCCTTTTTGTCTGATGATCTCAAAACCATATTTATTACACAAAATTTTAACACAATCTTTTCCAGAAATTTTCTTAAGCTTTGACAACTTCACTAACCTCAAATGTTGTTAAAAAGGGATGTTTTTGTTCTTTTGGTGTGAATTCTTCTAAATAAAGTTCAGTTGCTTCTTTAAGATTTGCAACAGCTTCTTCAATAGTATCACCCTGACTTGCTGTTCCAATTTCTGGACATGTAGCAATGAACAATTCTTCTTCCTTTTGGACAATTGCGGTAAATGTTCTCATAAATAAATATATGATTAAATTTTATATAAATCTTTCTTAAAAATCTATTCGAAATTCTTTTCCATGTGTCTTAAAACCAAATGATTCATAATATTCATGCAACTGATCTCTTCCTAGTCTTGATGTTGCAATCAATTTATGACACTTATATTCTTGAGCCATCTCAATTATTTTTTTCATCAGAACCTTGCTATATCCCATACCACGAAATTCCTCACGTACAAACAAATCTTCAACTAAACCATATGGCTTATCATGTAAATCATTGACAACAAATTGAAGAAACACACGTCCAACCTCAATTCCTTCTTTTTCTGCAGAAATACGTATACTTTTACTTAGAATCTCCTTCAATACAATATTCATATATTACAATTAAAAATCCGTAATATTTATATCTTACGAAATAACCTCACACTTATGAACATCAAAACATTATATGGAGGATATGATCGTAACTTCACCTACATCATAGATAATAGTGAAGAATGTTTTATTATTGACCCCGCACTACCTTTTGAAGAAATAATTGATTATATAAAAAAACAAAAATTGACCTTAAAATTTGTGATTTTTCTCCATTCTCATTTTGATCATATCATGGACTTAGATAAATACAGAGAAAAAGGTTTCAACATTTTTGGGCACGAATCATCTCCAATTTTTGTTCAGAAGAAACTTAAAGATAATGATGAAATTGGAATTAAGGGCGTAATGTTCAAAGTCATTCACACGCCAGGTCACAAATTTGATGCAGTTTGTTTATATGATGGAAAAAATCTTTTCACATCTGACACATTATTTGTAGAAGGGTGTGGTAGAGTAGATCTTTTAGGAAGCGATCCAAACCTCATGCCTGCAACTTTAGAAAAACTAAAATCATTACCAGATGATACAATTATTTATCCAGGTCACGATTACGGTTCAACGCCAACATCAACGATTGGCAAAGAAAAAAAGAACAACCCTTATTTGAATCAATCTGAAAAATACTTCACACGTTTTAAGAAAGATTAAGTGGAGTATTTTAAGTACGTATTAAGTTGCATGAGTTAGCAGCGCCAATGGAGGCGCATTTTGTGAAAAATATCACAAAATCTAAAGCGCCGTGCCCTGCTCACAGGAGTGCAACTTAATACGTACTATTTTAAGAAAACTTTATAACCAATCAAATTTTCTACAAAAAAGGTGATAATAATGGCATTTGGAATGTTTATATGGGTATTAGGAATAATCGCGTTTCTATGGGTTGTAGCAGATATTATAAAATATCAGAAAAAGATGGATAGCATGCATAAAATTTTATGGATTGTAGCAGCATTCTTCTTTAGCATCATTACCGCGATTGTATATTACTTCGTTGTCAAGAAGTAATTTTTTTCTTTTTTATTTTCTTATAAGGATGAGAAGCAATGTTTTATAGACCTCTTCTTTTTTTCTTTGGTATTAAAAACCATAAGACTTAGAAAATCTTTGAGGTATTAAAAGGTATCTTTTTGAAAAGAAAAAAAGAAGAGGTCTATAAAACATTGCTTCTC
>JABMOA010000085.1 GCA_013204355.1 Candidatus Woesearchaeota archaeon
TTATTATTATTATTATTATTATTATTATTATTATATAATATATTAGATATATATATATATATTTTCCATATAGATAATAATAAATAAACGACGACAAAACTTTTTGTTGATTTTATTTTTTTGAATTGATTTTAAACTTTTAAAATAATGTTTAAAAAGAATTTTTTATTTTACAGATTAACAATTTTGAGTCTATAATGAGAATAAAATCAATTTTCATATTCATTATTATATTCATTTTTATATTATCTTATATATTATAGAATTGTTTCTATTTATATTATATATATTTATTATCTATCTGGCTGTCCATCTATTATCTATTTTGATCTTAATAATTCATTATTGACACCCCATATTCATCTTAATTTAAACAGCATCATACTAATTACACACTACACATTTGTTCACACCATACCAAATAATAGATTATGTTACCATTCAATCCTACTAACGATAACTATTTATAGGACCATTTCCATCAGAAATATAGGTTTTGAGAAAGGGTGGTTCAAAACTGCATTTAACGTTCAATTTTAAACATGAACACACAAGAATGTGATTGCACAACACGCAATCATTTTTCCAAACAACACATGTTCCATAGGAAATGAGGGGGTCACTATGTCAGAAATAAATAATTTTTTTGAAAATTACCTTAAACAAGATTCATTTTTTAAAAATAAGAATGTATTACTATCTTCCTACATGCCTGACCATGTAATTTATCGTGAAGAGCAAATGAGTGAAGCTGCAAACATACTTGCACCGGCTCTTAGAAATGAAAAACCTTCTAATTTGTTTATTTATGGAAAAACTGGGACTGGAAAAACATTATCTATGAAAAGTATTGTAAATTCAATGAAAGAGATTGCCGTTAAAAATAATATAGCTTTAAAACCAATTTATATTAATTGTAAATTGAAGCGTGTTGCTGATACAGAATACAGGTTGATTTCACAACTTATTAAGAATTTTGGAAGAGAAGTCCCTTCTACAGGATTACCTACCGATGAAATATATAATATATTTTACAAATTATTAGATCAAGAGAAACAAGTAATCCTTCTTATTCTTGACGAAATCGACCAATTAACAAAAAAGATAGGTGATGAAATATTATATAATTTAACAAGAATAAATGCGGAATTAAAAAATTCACAAATATGTTTAATTGGGATTTCTAACAATTTAATATTCGCAGAAAATTTAGACCCACGTGTTAAAAGTAGTCTCTCAGAAGAAGACATCATATTTCCTCCATACAATGCCTTACAGATTCAAGAAATTTTGCGAAATCGTTCAAACTCTGCATTCAATGAGGGGACTGTTCAAACTGGTGTCATCGAAAAATGTTCAGCATATGCTGCAAGGGAACATGGAGATGTGAGGAGAGCTATAGATTTATTACGTGTTGCAGGAGAAATTGCAGAACGAAGTGGGTCACGACACGTTGAAATTACCCATTTAGATGCAGCAGAAAGAAAAGTTGAATCTGATAAACTCATTAATGCAGCTATAAATCAACCACGTCAATTTAAACTAGTATTATATGCAATTATGTTAATAAGTCCACAAAAACGTCATTTTTTTACAGGAGAAATTTATGAAATATATGGGACTTTATGTAAAAAATCTAATCTTAACATTTTAACACAACGTCGAGTTTCAGATATATTGGCAGAACTTGATATGCTTGGTATTATCAATGCTAAAATCATTTCTAAAGGACGTTATGGAAGAACTCGTGAGATTAATCTTTCTTTAGAAGAAGGAATCATCATCAAACTCAAAGAAATGTTAGAAAAATCACTACAACTATGACAACAAGCCGCGAAAAATTAATTGAAGAAATGTTCGAGAAAGGGATCTTACTAAATGAAGAAATGCTCAAAAAAGGATTAGATCAAAACCTTATTGAAAAATTGAAATCAGAATCAGATTTAATTGTTCTTAATGATGATTATGCTGATGTTATTGAACAAGAATCTTCTCTGGTAGATTGGTATGAAATAGATAAAATGCGCGTAAATGCTGAAAAAGATAGAGATGACGATTTATATCAATCACAATTACAGAGTTTTAAAACATCAACATTATCATATGAAACACCAGAAATGTCTCAAAAGCAAGAAGTGTCAAGTTTAGAAGTAGAACTAGAAGATACACAAGAAACTAATTTAGGCACTGTTAAAGATTATGAAGAAAAGGAAAGATTAGAATTAGAATTAGAATTACCAATACAAAAAATAGATCAACCTTCTTCCGCAGTTACGATTGTGATATCCTATGAAAATAAACCTCATAAATTCACCGTGGCAGATTTTGCTAATTTCTTTACATCACGATTTAAATTTTTAGAAAATATTCTTAGAAACAGACAAGAATTACAAAATATGCTCTCTATTAGTAGAGTATTAGAAAAAAAAGAACGTGAAAATGTATCCATCATTGGAATAGTTGATGAGATAGGTGAAACAAAGAATGGAAATTTAATGTTAACTCTAGAAGATTTCACAGGAAAAATTAAAGTACTCATTTCAAAAAATAAAAAAGATTTATTTTTGGATGGAAAAGACTTAGTATTTGATGAAGTAGTAGGGATTTCAGGAGTGACAGGAGATAAAATTATTTTTGCAGAAAATATTGTATGGCCAGATATACCCTCAACACATATCATCAAAAAAGGACCTGAAGAAGAATACGTCATTTTTTTATCAGATATCCATGTAGGTTCAAAATTATTCTTAGAAGATTCCTTTAAAAAATTCATTCAATGGACAAATGGAAAAGTAGGGAATGATGCACAAAAGGCTATTGCAAATAAAGTAAAATACATTTTCATAGCAGGAGATTTAGTAGATGGTGTTGGCATTTATCCTGGTCATGAAAGCGAGTTATCTATCACAACAATTGAAGGTCAATATAAAAAGTTTGTAGAATTAATTAAAGAAATACCCTCTCATATCCCCATCATTATATGCCCTGGAAATCACGATTTAGTTCATCTTGCAGAACCTCAACCAGTATTTTATCAAGAATTTGTACCAGGATTATTTGAACTTCCAAATGTCCAACTTGTAACAAATCCCGCGCTTGTGAACATTGGTAAAAAAGGTGATTTTGATGGGTTTGACGTTCAAATGTACCATGGATACAGTTTTGATTATTATGTTGCAAATGTGGAATCTATACGAAACGGTGGAGGTTATAAGAGGGCAGATTTAATTATGAAATTCCTTCTCAAACGAAGACATATGGCACCTTCCTTCACATCAACGCCTTATTATCCAGGGCATAAAGAAGACCCTTTATTAATTAAAAAGGTACCAGATTTTTTCATCACAGGACATATACATTATTCTTCCGTTGCAAATTATAAAGGGATTACAATGATTAGTGGAAGCTGTTGGCAAGGGATGACAACATTTCAGGAAAAACTTGGACATAGTCCAGAACCAGGACGCGTCCCTGTTGTTAATCTCAAAACAAGAGAGGTTAAAGTTTTAAGATTCTAAGATGGCAGTTGTAGCATCACCTAAAATAAAGGCATATTTTAAAACGATTACAGATGAAGTTACGCGAAGTTACGCTATCGCTAAAAATGCACGAGAAAAAGGATTGGACCCTGAAAAAGAAGTACCTATCCCCATTGCAAATAATATGGCAGAGCGTGTTGTAGGATTAATTTCTGTAATATGTCCTCAGATTCAAAATCCAGAAATTCCCAAACGAATCATAGAATTAGAAAAAGAATATGGAATGCTTGATTGGCGTGTTGGATTTAAAATTGCAGAAGAAGTTGCAAAAGAACAATTTTGTAAATTTGAAAATAAAAAAGAAGCAATTGAAATAGGAATTAGAGTAGGTTTTGCATACTTAACTCTAGGTATAGTTTCTGCACCATTAGAAGGATTTATTGGATTGGAAATAAAAAAACGACGTGATGGTAAAGAATATTTCGCATTACAATATGCAGGCCCAATTCGTGCAGCAGGAGGAACCGCTTCATCTACTTCAGTTATCTTATCAGATTATGTTCGTGTTAAAATGGGGTATGCCCCATGGGATCCCGACGAAAAAGAGATTAATAGATATATCACAGAAGTTCATGATTATAATGATAGGGTTACAAATTTACAATACAATCCTTCTGATGAAGAATTAAGATATATGTTAGAACATTTACCTGTAGAAGTTGATGGAGATCCTACAGAAAGATTTGAAGTTTCTAATAACAAAGATTTAGACAGAATTTCTACCAATATGATTCGTGGAGGAGTTGCATTAGTATTAGCAGAAGGATTAACACAGAAAGCACCAAAATTATGGAAACGTCTTGGAAGCTGGGGAAAAGATTTTGATTTAGAATGGGATTGGATGGAAGAATTCCTTGAAATCAAAAAAAGAATTCACGCATCACACGGATCAAAAAAAGAAGATGATTCAGGAAAAAAAATCGTGCAAGCAAATAATACCTTTATTATGGATTTAGTAGCGGGTAGACCAATTTTAACACATCCTCTTGCAGAAGGTGGATTTCGGTTACGATATGGGAGGGGAAGAACAACAGGATTCTCTGCATCCGCTTTACATCCTGCAACAATGGTTGTATTACACAAATTCATTGCAATAGGGACGCAACTAAAAGTAGAACGGCCAGGAAAAGCTTGTACTATTACAGTATGTGATTCCATAGAGGGACCAATTGTACGGTTAGAAGACGGTTCTCTGATTCACTTAAAAACTGAAGAAGAAGCACAAAATCATTTTAAACAGATTCAAGAAGTAGTATTTCTTGGAGATATTCTTTTCAATTATGGAGACTTTTCAGAAAATGGTCAAGCATTAGTCCCAGGAGGATATTGTCCTGAATGGTGGGCGTTAGAAGTTGAAAAATCATTAAAGGAACATAAAACGACAATATCAGATGTACGAATTCAAGAACTAATTTCGGATCCTCTTTTCAAAAAACCAAATTTTAAAGAAGCAGTTTTACTTACAAAAGAATTACAAGTTCCCCTTCATGCTGATTATACATATTTCTGGAAATTAATTTCAAGTGAAAAGTTAATATTGTTAATACAATGGATGAAAGAAGGAAAAATTAAACAAACAGCAGAAGGCATCCAAAAAATAATAATTCCATTTTACAAAGACAAAGAACTTCATCAACAAGGAAAATTAATTTTAGATTATTTGGGAGTTCCTCACAAAATAATTAGTAAAGAAAATGTAGTTATAGAATCTATTGAAGCAAAAGCACTTGCATTTTCTTTAGGTATAAAATCGCAACAAGAATTACAAAATCTAACTTTTGAATCTCACAAAGATAAAACCGCATTAGATATCCTTAATGAATTAAATTCATTTATATTACGAGATAAGGCAGGGACATTTATTGGGGCACGTATGGGGCGTCCAGAAAAAGCTAAAATGCGGCATTTAAAAGGATCTCCTCAAGTAATGTTTCCTGTAGGAGATGAAGGTGATCGTTTACGAAGTTTTCAATCAGCATTACTTAATAAAAAAATAACAAGTACATTCCCCATATTTTATTGTCTTGAATGTAAAAAAGATATGGTGTACCCTTCATGTGAAGAATGTGGTAAAGAATGTTCACAAAAATATTATTGTAGATTTTGTGGAGACCTTGATGAAAAAATATGTAGGCATGGAGATGGAAATCAATACAAAACACAGGAATTAGATATTAAATATTATTTTGAAAAAGCAAAAGAACGTTTAGGAGAAAATTTACATCCAGACCTCATCAAAGGTATCCGTGGCACATCTAATAAACATCATCTTGTAGAACATCTTTCAAAAGGAATTCTTAGAGCAAAACATGGAGTGTATGTAAATAAAGATGGAACAACACGATTAGATGCAACAGAATTACCATTAACTCATTTTAAACCAAAAGAAATTAACACTTCTGTTGAAAAACTACGAGAAATTGGATATATGGAAGATATTTATGGCAAAGAATTAATTAATAATAATCAACTATTAGAAATGAAACCACAAGACGTAATCATCCCAGGATATGATTCCCTGCAAGAATCTGGTCCAAAAGTTTTAATGAGGGTGTGTAACTTTGTTGATGAATTACTGATAAAATTTTATCATATGGAACCTTTCTACAATGTAAAAAAACCAGAAGATCTTGTGGGGCATTTAATGATAGGACTTGCGCCCCACATCTCAGCAGGATTGGTTGGAAGAATTATAGGTTATTCAGAAACACAAGGTATGATTACACATCCAATGTATCATGCAGGATTACGTAGGGATTGTGATGGAGATGAAGCATGCATCATGCTCTTAATGGATTCCCTTTTAAATTTCTCAAGGCAATTCCTTCCTGAGAGACGAGGCGCGAAGTCAATTACACCAGACACATTAATTTATTACAGAAAGAACAATAAAATAAAAACAGAAAAAATAGGGTTATTGATAGATTCTTTACTCACATTACATAAAGACAGAGTTCGTTATGATGAAGATTATGAAATATTGGATTTAGATGGTTATCAAGCAATTAGTTTTGATGCACAAACACAAAAAGTTGGTTTTTATCCTATAACTAAATTTATTCGCCACGAGTCTCCAAAAGAAGTTTATGAAGTTACCACCTCCCATGGAAAAATTAAAGTTACAGGTGATCACAGTATTTTTGTGACTACTGGAAAGAAAATTATAGACAAAGAAGTACGAAATCTTAAAGAAGGAGAATTCATGATTACCTTGGGAAAAATCAATTTACCTCAAAAGAAATTTAAAAAATTAGATTTATGTAAAATTGCACACAACATTGTTTATGTTAGACTAGATGAATTTCATTCTAACAAAATAAAAAAATTATCAAAGAAGAAAACTCAAGAACTAATAGAAAAATACGGAAATAATTATTATCGTTATCTTAATGGAACACGTAAAGCGCCATTTGAATTTATGTTAGATAGTAATATTAAATTTGAAGGACAAGAAATTTTTGCAAAAAATGGGTTTTCAATGCCAAGATTTTTGAATATTGATACACCTCTTGTAAGGTTAGTGTCCTATCTTATTGCAGAAGGCTACATGAGAAAAAGTACTTCTTGCGAAATTGTCAACACAGATTTACATATTTTAAAAGAAATTAAAGAATCAGTAGAATATATTCTACAAAGAAAAATCAAAATTAGTTGGGATATACGTAAAGACAAGAAAAAATGTGGCAGAATTAGGTTACCATCTATTTTGCGTGACGTTTTAATAAATTTAGGAATTCACCCCGTAAGATCAAATAATAAAAGATTACCTCCTTTCTTATTCTTGTTATCTGACGAATTAAAAGAAGAGTTCTTACGTTGTTATGTAAATGGAGACGGTCACGATTATAAACATAAGAATTTCAAAATGTTATATAGTAATAGTGAATATTTATCTTCTGAACTATCATTATTAGCACATTCTTTAGGATATAAAACCTCTATAAATAAAGGTAACAGGGCAAATCAGATCCTTTTTTCTGAATATAACAACACAGATTCTTGGTGGCCACTTGATGATTTTACAAAAGAAATGTATGGTGCGTTACGCAATGAAGGATTTGTAAAAGAAGAGATCACAAAAATGTTAGCGAATTACAGAAAAAATGTAAGATCTAAAAGTGCATCAAAATTTACGATTAAAAAGTTCATTGATCTATTAAAACACAAAGATAACAAAGATTTATGTACAAAATTAGAACAGATTTATCATTCCGATGTAAGAGTTGAACGTGTACGTAAAGTTCGAAAGTTTAAATCACCTCATAAATATGTTTACGATTTAGAAGTACCAATTCATCAAAACTTTTTATGTGGCCCACACCCTATATTTGCTCATAATACAATGGATGCACCATTGGTATTAACCTCAACATTAAACCCCACAGAAGTTGACGATCAAGTTCATGGGATGGATGTTGTATGGAAATACCCTCTTGAATTCTATGAAGCAGCGTTAGAAATGAAAAATCCCTGGGAAGTAAAAGTAGATGGAAAAAAAATTGAGCAACTTGGTGACAGATTAGATAAAGAAACACAATTTGAAAATATTGGATTTACACATCCTGTTGATAATTTCAATAGAGGGGTGCAATGTAGTGCTTATAAAACCCTTCCAACAATGACAGATAAATTGATTGGGCAAATGGAAATTGCAAAAATAGTACGTGCCGTTGATATGGATGATGTTGCAAAACTCGTCATTCAAAAACATTTCTTAAAAGATATTAAAGGAAACTTCAGAAAATATTCCATGCAAAAATTTAGATGTGTTGGGTGCAATGCAAAATATAGGAGACCACCTTTATCGGGTAAATGTTCTGAGTGCCGTGGAAAATTAATATTCACAATTTCCCAAGGATCAGTTGTGAAATATTTAGGACCATCATTAACACTCTGTGAAAACTATGATTTTTCACCGTTCCTAAAAGAAACAATAGATATGTTAAAATTTAATATAGACACTTTATTTGGTAAAGAGAAAGATAAACAGGTTGGTTTGGGCGAGTTTATGGGATAATTTTATATATCATTTTTACTTTTCAAATCAAATCAAAAACGAGGTAAGCAAAAATATATAAAAATATTTTTTTACCTCACTACACGAGGTGTTTATAGACGAAAAAAATAATGTTAATAATTTGTTTAGTTGTGTTAATGTTTGTTCTTGTAGGATGTGGCGAAAATGTTGCAGGAGAAGCTGTTCGTGGCGGAACAAATAATGCACAATCAGGTCAAATACAATCTAAAGATTATAAAGGGTTAGAAACAACGTTAATATCTATTGAATCTAGGCTATCCAATCTACAAATTTCACTTAATAACATTCAAGACGACATTAATGATATTAATGGACAGATAGATATTGGATCCCCTCAATTTACTTCAGTAAATGAAATAGGAGATTTAAATCGGATTCTTTTTGAAGAATTACAATGGCATATTCAATGGGAAAAAGCTAAAAAATAATTTTTTATTTTTTTATTCCAAAACAACTTCAGCATGAGGGATACCTTCAACAAAAAGAACTCGCTCAGGATGGATCAAATTTAACTCAACACCAATCGCTATAGATTTTTTTCCTGTGAAATGAGCATCTCTACTTCTTTGTAATAATATTTTTACTTCTTCTTTATTCATCTCATCACCATTATAGAAATCTTGCATTAAATCTAATTGAAGACGTCCCTTTTCAAATCTTTTTCCAACCAAATCAGAATCCGTAACTACTAATAAAATCCCATGAGGACCATTCTTTTGAGATACAATCATCGTACAGTTTTAACAGGCTTCTTTGCACCACACGCTTGACATTTAAGATACATAATCCCTGCCTTCCCTTCTTCAATTTTTGTTTCAGGTTTACTACATTCACTACAGAACACAAATTCACTTGCATATTTTGCAATTTTTTTATTAATCTTCTTCGCAGAAACTTTTGTTCCAAAAATTACGCGATCTCGTATTAATTTTCCTGGTGCTGCAAGTTCACGCAATAAATATTTTAAAAGATGTTCGGGATCTCTATCCAAACTCTTCGCAATTTGCCTAATATTAATAATAACTGTTTTATTTCCTTCAAGATGACCTTTCACATTCTCAATGGTAAATCTAGAAGCCCCATGTGTAATTTCAGGTAATTCTTCTTGTGCTTTTTTCAACATTGCTTCATAATCATCCATTGTACATATAATTTCCTTCATTCTTTTATAAACTTTTACAAAACTTTTATATACCTCAAACATTTGTTTATAAATACACATTTAAAAGAGGTGCGTTAAATATGGCAGGTTTAGGATTGGAAGAAGTAATACTCGCAGTTATTATTGGAACCTTAGCAGCAATTGTCTATTCATTACGTGTATTAATCATGTTAGAAAGAAGAGTTGCATCTATGGAAATGAATATCCAAAGAATGACATCACGCGTTTTGAAAGAAGAAAACGTAATTGAGAAACTGATTACTCAAAAGAGATCTCCTTCTCGTAAGAAAACAACAACACGTAAAAAACGTTAAATTTTTTTATTTTTTTGCTTTTTTAGCAACTTTTTCCTTCACAGGTTTTTTAGAACTTGATTCTTTAGCAACAACTTTCTTCTTTGTAACTACCTTTTTCTTTACTTCTACTTTCTTAATAGGTTTTTTTTCAATAGCCTTTTTTCGTGTAGCAACCTTTTTCTTTTTCACAATTTCTTTTTTCTTGACTGCAACCTTTTTCTTCACAACTTCCTTTTCAACTACTTTATTAGAATCAGGTTTCTTCTTAACCACTACTTTCTTTTTTCCAACAGCTTTCTTCTTCACTACTTTTTTCTTTACTGGTTTTTTTACTTCTTTTTTCCGTGTAGCATTTTTAGCCTTTTCTTCAGATATCCTTGCCCTTTCTTTGACAATTTTTCGTTTCGCGCTCCTCTGTTCAATCAAAGCTTCCACTTCTTTTGTAAGACTTGTAATTTTGGTTTCTAGCATAGTTACCCGTTCTTCACCATTATCTTGATTAATTAACTCTCCACATTCAGGACAGTGGAATTCAAAATCCATTGATTGATCAAAATTTAAACGAACACAATCATTAGGACACACAAAAAATAATTCTTGTTGTTCCTCAATTAACCGTTCTTGTAATTTCTCTAGAAGTTCTTTTTTACGTTTAAAATAACTATATCTAATACTATTTGGGAGCAACGTCCAATAATAAATATACCATCCTTTTTGCTTATCCTTTTTTCGCGTGAATGCAACTAAATTATGGTTATATAATGTGTATAATAATCTTCTTACAACCTTAATATCATAATTAATTTCAGTCGCAAGGTCAAATTCTGACACATTTTCCTTTCCAATTAAACTTTGAATAAGAGGTAAACCTTCGGAACCAAGAATCTGAACGAGAATTTCTTCTATTTTTTTTGGAGTTAGGCGCATTTTGGATAGGATGATTTAGAATTACGTTACTCTCCCCTTTTAAATGTTTCGTTCAAATACAAAGCATTTCTACGAAATGTTAGTATGATTAAGAACTGTCTTTTGTGACATTACTTTTTTCAATTAGTTCATCTTTCGTTAAACCTCGTCTTTTGGCAACATCCAAACTTACATACCAAGATTTACCCGTATCAATCAAATCTTCTAACATCAAAAAATACCAATCATTACTACCAAATTTTACACCCACCCACGATTCTGCACCAAATTTTTGAGAAAACGTTTTCAACTGCGCAATTTCATCATTTGGAAAATATTTTTTATGGTCCTTGGTAACCTTACATTCAATTGCAACTCTTCTAATTGCATTACCTGCTAAGATATCGGGCGCAGGATATATAGATGAACCAGAACCCGCAATACGGATACATGACCAATCATTTTCATTAAAGAATCTCACTAAATCACGTTCGCCTTTTGAACCTTTAGCTTTTTTGTTAATCATGCTTCAACAACCATGAAATCTTCAGCAATCGCAACTTTCTTAAAATACTTTTTTGCCTCTTTCAAAACATCTTTAGAATCTTTATACCTTCCAGAAATATGTGTAACTATCAACTTCTTAGCGTTTCCTTTAGTTGCAATCTCACATGCTTCCCGTACGGTTAGATGCATATATTTCCGTTCCTTAATATCATCACAATGAGTTCCTTCACAGATCAATAAATCACAATCTTTAGCCAAACGTGAAGCACCAGGACATTTCACTGTATCTGCAATGTAACTTATTTTTTTTCCTTTAACAGCATATGTAACATCTTTAAACATAATTTTTTTATCATTAAATATAACATTTTTACCTTTTTGTAATTCTCCAAGAACCGGTCCAGATAATTCCAACTTTGCAGCTTTCTTAACATCAATACGCAATTTATCTTTCTCAATAAATGAATACCCAACACAGGATACAGAATGTTTCAAGGGATGTGCTTCAATAACATAATCTTGAGCATCAACAATTTTTCCATTAGAAACTTCAGTAACTTTATAATTTATAAAACTCCGATATGCTAAACCCTTCAACATATGTTTCACATAGGTCTTGGAACCTTTTGGTCCATATATTTCTAAAACACCATCAAATCCATCAGCCTTCATTGCACTTAACATCCCAGGCAAACCAAAACAATGATCTCCATGCCAATGTGTGATAAATATTCTTGTAACTTTTGCAGGTTTCAAACCAGCAAACCGGAATTGACGTTGCGTACCTTCACCACAATCAAACAATAAATTTTCTCCTTTATGAGAAAACAAAATAGCAGAATGATTCCTTTTTGTTGTCGGTTGCATACATCCAGTTCCTAAAAAAGTAATATTCATAATTTCATATCCCTCAAATCTCTAACTTTAGGTGAATAATCGCGTGAATTTCTTCTATCAATTAAAATTGCCTTCATCCCCACTAATTCAGCTGCCTTTATATCACTCTCAATACTATCTCCAACCATAATACATTCATCAATTTGAACATCTAAATCATGTGCAATTCCACGTAAACATTCAGGATTTGTTTTTAATAATCCTGTTTTACAAGATAACGATATGACCTCAAAATATTGGTCTAAATTATATTTTTCCATAACTTTTAATGCAGAAAAACTATCTGTGTTTGATAATAATATTAATTTATATTGGGCACCTAAATCTTCTAATACTTGAATTGTTTCTTCATAGGGTTCCGCTAACATCCAGGATTTGTTCCACATACCAACCAATTCATCTAATATAAAATCAGGACATTCAATATCAAATTCTTTTCCTACCGCAATAAAAGCATCCTTTAATGTAGGAAAATCTTGTGTCATCATCGCCTTTTCCATCCGAATGACATATTCAGAAAAAGGCAATCTGATATTAAGAATATTTTTTACCTGTTTAATAGGGCTATGCACACCATTTTCTACTAACGTTCCCCATAAATCAAAAATAATTGCCTTCGTTACCATTTTTGTTCATTCCCTCCAAAAAAATAAGATATTATTGTGTTTACCATTTAACTAAAAGAATCACTTTAGAATATAAACATTTTGCTTAAAAATAGCTAAGATATTTTTTATAATGATTATTCAGTTTTTAAAAACTAGTAATATTTATATATCAAGTCTATATTATAATAACATAGTAAAAAATACATAGGGGGGTTATAAATGAAAAAATATTTATTGATTATAATTAGTTTAATAGTTTTAATGTTTATTCTAGCGGGATGTAAATCTGTTGGAGATGTAAAATTTGGAACCAGCGGAGAATTATTGGATAAATCTTCATCAAAATTATTAGATAAAATAGCTTCATCAGAATGGAAATTAGCATGTGATGATGCTTCAGGAAATTGGTGTAATTGTAAAAATAATGATGAATGTAGTAGTACTGGATTTTGTGTTTTCAGAGATACAGGAAATCCTAATTTAGGAAAAATGTGTGCAGGTCCTTCTATAACAGGTTGCCCTCAAAATGTAAATAATCTGGGCCAGGGCCTTATATCAGTATATAAAGAGATTTCTGGTGAAGATCATGTTTACATTTGTGATGGACTTAAAAATCCAACACCCCTAAATTTACAAGAAGACATAATTGTTGCAAAAAATGGAAAAACATGTAAAACCCATTGGTGGTATATGGAGGGTGACGAAAAGACTATTTCTGAACATTTTAATTGTAAAACCCTAAATGAAAAAAATCCTTGGTGTGCAACGGATACAACAACTCCTGGAGATTTTTATGTTTCAGGAAGAAAATACGGTACTAATTGGGCATATTGTGATCCTACTCAAAAAGATATTGTTAAATCTTTGCCAAAACCTTCCGATAAATCTTCTGGAACATCTGAAAAAGATGGACTTACAAATTCTCGGAAAGGTTCTTCTGGAAGATTAGATACTTCTAAATCAGAACCAATAGATAATTATAAATGGTCATTAACTTGTGATCCAAATGCAGATACAAATGATTATTGTACATGCAAAGAAAATAGTGATTGTGATAGTAGCGTATGTGTTGTGAGAGATTCTAACCACCCAGAAGTTGGAAAAATGTGTGCAGGGACTTGTACATATGGTTGTCCAAAGAATGTAAATAGTTTAGGACAGGATCTTAATTGTAAAGAAATTCTGTCAGGAAGTGACAACGCATTTTACTGTATAGATCTTGCATAAATCTATATTTTTTCTTTTTTTTAACCATTAACTATTTATACTAAATACCATTACTAAAGCCTATGAAAACAGCTGATAAACTTAAATTAATCAAAGAAGTAGGGGAAGAAATCATTACTGAAGAAGATCTTATCATCCTTTTAGAAGAAAAAAACCCCCCAATTGCATATGATGGGTTTGAACCTTCTGGACAAATTCATATTGCACAAGGCCTTCTTCGCGCAATCAACATTAACAAATTAACAAGTACAGGTATCAAATTTAAAATTCTTGTTGCAGATTATTTTGCAATGCTTAACAATAAGTTGGGTGGAGATTTAGAAAAAATCAAAATAACAGGAAAATACGCAATTGAAGTGTGGAAATCTTGTGGCATGGATGTGAAAAATGTAGAATTTATATGGGCATCAGAATTTTATGAAAAAAATCCAGATTACTGGAAAACCGTTATGCAATTAGCAATGGCTTCAACAGTCACAAGAGTATTACGATGTTCTCAAATCATGGGAAGGGAAGAAGGAGATAAAAGTAAAGCATCTCAAATCATGTATCCATTAATGCAAGCAGCAGATATTATTCATCTTAATGCAGACATTGCACAACTGGGATTAGATCAAAGAAAAGTTAACATGCTTGCACGTGACATTTTTCCAAAGATTGGGATAAAGAAACCTGTTGCAGTCCATCATCACATGTTATTAGGTTTACAATTCAATCAATCTAATTTAGAGGGAATTGATAGAAAGATTGCAATGAAAATGTCTAAATCTAAACCAGACACCGCAATTTTCATGACGGACACAGAATCAGAAGTCCAACGAAAATTCAAAAAAGCACATTGTGTAGACATCGTAATAGAAGATAATCCTGTATTAGAATATGCAAAATATATTGTTTTTGAGTTAATGAAAGAACTAAAAGTAGAACGTCCAGAACAATATGGGGGGAACCTTACATTCAAATCATATCATGAATTAGAAGTCGCATTTTCCTCAGGAAAACTAAAATCAATAGATCTAAAAACAAGCGTAGCAGCTGCAATCAACACACTTCTAGAACCAACACGAAAACACTTTTCTAAAGGTATCCCAAAGAAACTTTTGGAACAAGTTCAAAGTTTTGAAGTGACAAGGTAATTACTTCCCTTCAACAATCGCCATGGTATAATAATTAAAATATTTTGTTGCCACACGTTTGACATCATTTATGGTCACCTTTTTAATTTCACTTACAAAATTTTTCATCCCATTCGCATGACCAATCTGATCCCAGAATAAGAGTTGGTCAGCCACCTTTTGTACATCTTCCATAGAAAGAAGATAATTCCCTTCAATAAAATCTTTGGATTCTTTTAAATCTTTAGCAGTAATATTTTTCACTTTTTTAATCTCTTCTAATACCAACTTTTTGACAAGAGGCACATTTTTACGGTCAATCGTGGCATACACTGCAAAATATCCAAACCCCGCTTCTGAAATATGTTGTGTCCCAACCTCATATGCTAATGCTCTTTTACCTCTAATTTGAGTAAACATTCTCCCTGATTGTCCGCGCCCAAGAATACCATTGATGACTTCTAATGTGTAACTATCTTTATGGGTTCTAGGAACAGTTTTAAATCCCATGAGTGTATATGTATTAATGTTTTTCTTCTTTTTCTTATAAACCTCATTGCGTTTTGCAAGAGGTTCATTCCCTTTTGGTAAAGTGTTCCCACTACCTTTAGGAATATTAGAAAATACTTCCACTTCTTTCTTCCAATTTTTGACATCGCCAACAATAGAAATTACCATATTTCCCGCAACATAATGCTTATGGAAATAATCTGTCACCATTTTTCTTGTAAGATTTTTAATGATTTTACGATCACCATATGTTGGAAACCGCGCAGGATGCTTCTTAAAAATATTATTTTGTAATAAAAGCCATTGAAAATAACTTGGTTCATCATTCACCATATCAATCTCTTTTAATACAATATTTTTTTCCTTTTTGATATGCTCTTCTTTAAACAACGAGTTTAACATGATGTCGGAAAGAATATCAATTGCTTTAGAGAAATGTTTATTCAAAACCTTAATGTAAAAACAGGTCCGCTCATTTGTAGTGTATGCATTAAAATCTCCACCTATACTTTCAATCTCATTTGAAATTTGTTGATTTGTCGGCCTTTTAGTAGTACCTTCAAATAGAATATGTTCTAAGAAATGTGAAATACCTCGTTCTTCGGGCGCTTCATGATTGCTTCCCGTTTTAATCATGATTTGAACAACAACGGCATTTCTCTTTTTTTGTTCGTACAATACATTCAACCCATTTTTGAGTGTGATTTCCTTCATATAACCCTCTTTTATCTACTATAAGCATTATTTTAGAGTTTATAAGGGTTGTGTAAAGCAGTAAAGAGGGCGTTGTCCAGAAAGTCCCTATTTTGTATACTACCTGCAATAGGCACATTTTTTCTTTCTCAAGAAAAAATCGGTGTGCCGGCACGTAGTATAGACTTTTATGACTTTCTGGACAGCGCCGTAAAGCCGGGAGAAATAAATTATTTTTTAGTTAAATATGTAGCAACATGTTGTTCAAGTGAAAATGGTTTAAGGATGGCATCAAATTGTGGTTGGTATTCTTCTTTAAGTAGAGTTAATTCCTTATTTAATGATTGTTGAATTTCGTTTTTTTCAGAATCATATCTTGCTTGGTCACCAGTTTGTCTTTCAACTAACGAGTTATATTCAGATTTTTTAATAATATGGGCACCAGTGACTGTAGAAGGGCGTGCAAAGTCAGAATAATGAACAGCACCATGAACTGGGATTCTTCTAGCTTCAAAAACTTTTATTCCCTCAGAATAGAGTTGGATTCCCGGGTTGTATCCCTAATAACTCTTAATTCTCCAGGTTCCCAAATGGCAACCATTATATCTGCATTACAAAGAACAACATTGTCTAAGCCTGTAATTCCTGTTTTATCCTCATTGGTTTCATCATTCCTAATTTGATAAACTCTTACAAAATCTCTCTCTGACATAGAAATAAACTTAAAATAGCGATTTAGGAACTTTATGGAACACAACATTTTTAACCACACCAAGAATCATTATTTCATGAAACTTCCTGAATTTCAAAAGTATCTTCAACAAGAAAATATCAATCTCGTATTCTTAACACATCCAGATCCAAACATTACATATTTCACACAGATGAAACCTTCACATGCATTCCTGATCATCAAACAAAAAGAAGCAGAGTTTCTTGTCACGAAGTTAGATGTAAAACCCACCATAAAAAACATCGTTACAAATTATTTTACACCAGATTGGGAAAAAAAACTTGCAGATCCTAAAATAAAAACCATTGGAATCAATAAAGAATTTATTTCAGTTCAATACCAAGAAAAGTTACAAAAGATATATCCCCAAGCAAAATTCATAGACATATCCAATCAATTAAAATTATTACGCTCACAAAAAACATCTGAAGAAATCGCAAAAATATCAAAGGCATGTAAAATTACATCTGATGCATTCAACGAATTGATAAACGCTTTTTCTAGCAAATTCCAAACTGAACAAGATGTAGCGTTTTTCTTAGAGAGACACATGAAAAACAAAGGATGTGAAATCGCATTCCCTACAATCGCTGCAACCTCAAAAAATGGTGCAATTCCCCATCACGTAACCTCTAACCAGAAGCTAAGGAAAGGATTCATGGTATTAGATTTCGGTGCATGCTATAAACATTACAATGCTGACATGACGAGAATGGTGTATTTAGGAAAATCAACAAAAGAAGATAAAGAAATTTACAATTTATTATTAGATTCACAACGCGCAGCAATTAACGAAGTTAAAGATCAACAATCCTTCATGCATCTAGACAAAATAGCAAGAACAACCTTAGGAAAATATAGCAAATATTTCATTCATTCTCTTGGTCATGGAATTGGTGTAGAAGTTCATGAAGATCCAAAGTTCAAAAATCACAAAATTAACAAGAATCATACCTTCACAATAGAACCAGGGATTTACATTAAGAACAAATTTGGCATGAGAATTGAAGATTCGCTCGTTTTTAATGGTAAAACCAAGATATTGACAACAGCGCCAAAAGAACTTCTTTCATTGAATATTTAACCTAAAAAACCACAAGGTTTTTAAAAAGGCCCACAATAAATCAAAAATACTAGAAAGCTTTATAAATAGCTTATTGGGGCTATAGTGTAGCTTGGAGAATAAGAGCATATCTCTTATTTGAGTAATCTATCACTAGCGGTTTGGGGCCGCTGAACCCCGGTTCGAATCCGGGTAGCCCCACTTTATAATTAAGGAAAGAAAAGAATGACAGGATCAACAAAAAGATTTGGACCACGATATGGTCGTAGAACAAAAAAGAAATTCGATCTAATCGAATCCGAACAACGAAAAAAGCACAAATGTCCATATTGTAATAAACTTGATGTACGAAGAGTTGCAATAGGAATCTGGCAATGTGCAAAATGCGAATCTAAATTCGCAGGTAAAGCGTATACGCTTTAGAGGTATCTAAAAATGTATTATCTTTGTTTTGATTGCGGAAAAAAAGTTGACGATGAATATACTCGTACGAAAATCAGATGCCCTTATTGTGGTGGAAAGATTCTTTACAAAGATAGAAGAACTGTTGCACACGTAAAAGCACGGTAAGAGAGGAGTTCTAAAATGAGCCAGAAGATTCAACAGTTACAGTCTATGCAGCAAAATCTACAAAATATTGTGATGCAGAAACAACAACTTGAATCTCAATTAATTGAATTAAATTCTGCATTAGAAGAAATCTCTACAACTGAACAAGCTTACAAAATTATCGGAAAAATTATGATTGCTTCTTCCAAAGAAAAATTACAAAAAGATTTACAAGATCAAAAAGAAGTGGCAGAGATACGACTAAAAAGTATTTTAAAACAAGAAGAAAGTTTCAAAAATAGTATGGAAGATCTTCAACAAGAAGTAGTTAAAGAACTTCAAGATGAGAAAAAAAATGAATGAAGAACTTCTCCAAGAAGCACTTGAATGCCTTGAAATGTTAAATGAAGAGGTAGATGCTAGTAAACGTATCAAGGAAAGAGTACTTAAAGTAATTACTATATTAAACAGTCAACAAGAATTTAAATTAGACAAGGCCTTAATGGAACTTGAAGAATTAAATTCAAATGAAATATCCTCTTATCTCAGAACCCAAGTATGGGACATTGTAAGTTTATTAGAAAGCGCAAAAAATTAAATATTCTTTTTTTCCAATTAGAATTATTTTAATTAAACTAAATATCAATTCTTAACACGAAATTTACTTTTCATAAATAATGCATTCGGCACATAGAGAATATCACCACGTTCTGTTTTGATTTCAGTTTCCATAAACCCTACTCGTTCAACTCTCCCACCAATCTCTCTAATATTCACATGATGTCCTTCCTTCATCTTCCCTTTCTTCTGAATATACAAATAACCAATGAAGTTTGGGATCACATCTTTCATACCAACTAAGAACGTTAAAATGATTAACATCAAGACAGCTCCTACAATTAAAAGCAATACATAAGATCCAATACCAAGATGTTGCAGGAAAAACACAACTGTAAAAAGATAAATTAAATATGTTGCAATGTTACTCACAATAGATTCCAAATCATGTGTCAAACCAACTTTCCCCATAATTCTATTTAATTCAACTTCTTTCAAAACACGAACTAAAATTTTCTTTACAAGAATACCTATTCCAAATCCTACCAGAAGGATCACAATCCCTACCAGTATCTTATTAAAATATGTTCCGATTGTACTGAAAAATTCTACCATGTAATAGGTTTAAGCAAGATTTGTCTATATAAAGATTACGTAAATTAAGACAATATTCCCAAATATAAAGAAACCATTAAAAACAACTCAATCTATTTCTCTTTTAATGGTTGATTATAAGAAGGATATCAAAGAAATTGAGGACGAAATTAAAAAGACCAAGTACAATAAAGCAACACAAGGTCACATAGGCAAATTAAAAGCTAAAATTGCTATGCTTAAAGGAAAGGAAGACCAACGTACATCTCAAAAAACAGGGTCTTCTTCTTATGGTTACACTGTGAGAAAAAGTGGAGATGGTACCGTTCTTCTTTTAGGCTTCCCCTCAGCAGGAAAATCAACGTTATTGAATGCAATCACTGGTGCCGAATCAGAAGTTGGTGCCTATGCCTTTACAACACTTTCAGTAGTACCAGGAATGTTAAATTATAAACAAGCAAAAATCCAAATTTTAGATGTACCAGGAATTGTTTCGGGTGCAGCATCAGGAAAAGGAAGAGGAAGGGAGGTATTAACAGTAATCCAAAATGCAGACCTTGTTTTAATTGTGGTTGATGTCACAACACCAGAACATTATCCTGCAATCTTACGAGAAGTTAGAGAAGCAAACATTCGTTTGAATCAACGGAAGCCAGAAGTGTACATCAAAAAGAAAGGCATTGGTGGTATTAATGTTGGACGAACCGTAAAAACAGAAATTGATGATAATACTATAAAAGAAATCATGCGTGAATTTAAATTTGTAAATGCAGATATTCTAATTAGAAGCCCATTAACCGTAGATCAATTCATTGATTGTATTGAAAACAATAAAAAATATGTGCCTGCAATTATTTGTTTAACAAAAGGAGATATGGCAACACCTGCAGAATTAAAAAAAGTTAAAAAACAAATTAATGCTGACCTCATTCTCTCAGCACATGAAAATACGGGGATTGATGAACTTAAAGATATGATTTTTGACAAATTAGATTTCATGCGTGTTTTCATGAAAGAACCACGTAAAGATGCAGATTTAATAGAACCAATGATTATTACACGTGGCTCAACATTAAAAGATATATGTAGTAAAACCCACAAAGATTTCATTCAAAAATTTAGGTTTGCAAGGGTGTGGGGAAAATCTGCCAAGTTTCCAGGACAACAATTCCAAAGATTAAATCATGTTTTACAAGATGGAGATGTTGTAGAACTTCATATAAGATAACGTACAAGTTATCGCACAGATTTTTCCAATTTAATAAATACCCGATTCTCAACTATACTTTTATAAAAAATCAGATCAAATAGTTCCGTATGTGTGGCATCGTAGGAATATTTCATCATGAACAAGCAAAAAAACAAATTGAAACAGCGTTAGCTATTCTCAAAAACAGAGGTAAAGATGCGTCTAAGATTCTTGAATTATCTCAAGGAGTGATTGGTCACACATTACATGCAGTTGTGAATCATGTACCTCAACCACTGCAAGCAAAAGGGATGCTCACTGCAAATTGCGAAATTTATAATTGGAAGGAATTAGCCAAAAAACATAACTTTAATGCAGAAAATGATGCAGAATTATTACTTCAATTTCTTGACAATAATCAGAATATAGAAAAATTAGATGGTGTGTTTGCATTTGCATACATCAGAGATAACATTGTTACCCTAGCACGAGATTTATTTGGTGTCAAACCATTATGGTTCGTTCATAACAGAGACCAATTTGCGTTTGCATCTGAAAAGAAAGCCCTAGAAAAATTAGGATATCTTGACATTCAAGAATTAAATCCACGAAGTATTCTTACATATAATATAAACACAAAAGAAATCACATTCAAAAATAGAACTTTTGTAACTTATCTACCTGAACACCAAGAATCTTATGAAACTCTCAAAAAACAAACAGAAGAATTACTTGATGCAGCAATTGAAAAACGGATTCCCCATCAAAAATTTGGCTTACTTTTCTCAGGAGGGATTGATTCCACATTCTTAGCAAAACATTTCAAAGACAAAGGATATGATTTCACATGTTATACAGCAGTCCTTGAAACAGAAAACAAAGACCCCTCAGATTTAATTGCAGCACAAGAAGTTGCAAAAGAATTAGGTCTAAATTTAAAAATTAAGAAAATCAGAATTGAAGAAATTAAACCTTACTTAGAAAAAATAGTACCATTAATTGAAGATTCCAATGTTGTGAAAGTAGGGGTGGCATTAACCTTCTATTTAGCATGTGAATTAGCAAAAGAAGATGGATGTAAAGTCATATTCTCAGGATTAGGAAGTGAAGAAATCTTTGCAGGATACGATCGCCATAAGAAATCAGCAAACATTAATCAAGAATGTGTGTCAGGATTATTAAAAATGTATGAACGCGATTTATACAGAGATGACGTTCTTACAATGGACCAAAATTTAGAATTACGTCTTCCATTTTTAGATAGGACTTTGGCAGAATTCAGTCTTAAAATTCCAGAAGAATATAAAATAAAAAATGAACTAACAAAATTTATTCTCAGAGATATTGCACAATCTAAAGGGCTTTCACAAGAATTTTCATTTAGAAAAAAAACGGCCGCACAATATGGAAGCAAATTTGATTATGCATTAGGAAAACTTGCAAAACAAGAACATAAATCAAAATCCGCATATCTTAAACAATTCTATCCCACACACAATGTGAAGTTAGGTGTATTATTTAGTTCAGGAAAAGATTCTTGCTATTCTGCGTTTATTATGAAACAACAGAATTACGAGTTAACATGTCTGATTACGATGAAATCAAAGAATCCAGATTCATATATGTTCCAAACAGCTTCTGTAAATATGGTTGAATTACAAGCAGAAGCAATGGGACTACCTTTAATCCAACAAGAAACAGATGGAGAAAAAGAAAAAGAACTCTTAGATTTAGAACTAGCACTACAAAATGCAAAAGACACATACAAAATTGAAGGGGTTGTATCAGGGGCAGTATTTTCTACATATCAACGAGACCGCATAGAAAAAATTTGTGACAAATTAGGGCTAAAAATATTTTCACCATTATGGCATAAAGACCCAGCACAAGAAATGAAAGAATTATTACAACAAGGGTTTACATTTGTATTATCAGCAGTAGCTGCAGAAGGATTAGATAAATTCTGGTTAAATACAATTGTAACTGAAGACACATTAATAAAATTAAACAACATAAAAGGAATTATGGTGAATGGGGAAGGAGGAGAATTTGAATCTCTTGTATTAGATTGCCCCTTATTTTCTAAGAAAGTAGAATTATTAGATACAGAAATTGTGATGGACTCCTCTTGTTCCGGAAGATTAATAATCAATAAAGCAAGGTTAATTAACAAATGAAACAAGTGATGTGTTTTGGAACTTTTGATTTGTTACACATAGGGCATCTAGATTATTTCACACAGGCAAAAGAGCATGGTGACTATCTTATTGTTGTAATCGCAAGAGATTCCACAAAAGAACAAGAACAAAAAGATATCGCCTTCTGTGAACATGAAAGACTACAATTAATTTCAAGTTTAAAAATTGTAGATCAAGCTGTGTTAGGTTATCCAGAAGACCATTTTAAAATTATTGAAGAAAAAAAACCAGATATAATTTTTTTAGGGTATGACCATCCTCCAATCGAAGAAAAACTGAAAAATAAATTTAACATCTCTATATTACGTGGAAAACCCTATAAAAGCCACCAACATAAAAGCTCTATTATTAGAGAGAAAGTTTTAGGATAGTTTTATAAATATCAAAATATTCTTTTATCATAAGATGGTAAGAGAAGACATTGAAAAATTAAGGTTTTATAGTGTCCTTATGATTTCATTCATTCTAGTTTCCTTATTCTTAACACTGGATGGTGAACAAAATTTAGTTGGCGCAACAATATCTATCCAAACCCAAGAATATTCTGAAGGTTTACAAAAATTATTTCCAGATTTGCTTCAAACATATATTTACGTAGAACAACCTACTCTTAAGACTCTAAAAACAAAATTAGGAGTGAAAGCATTTGCAGGAGAAATTGCAGATGAAATTAACTTTCCTACAGAAATTGTAAAATTGTATCAACAAAATCCACCTTACAAAATTATGTCAGATTCATCCTTTGCTGTACAACTTGCAGCTTCTGCGGAAGATGCTAATTTTAGAAATGAATTAACATGTTTAACAAAAATAGGACAAAATAAAGCAGGCCATGGAAGATATGGCATGTATATGTTATCAGAATTAAAATTTCAAAAATGTCCAAAATCAGAAAAAACGGTTGGATTGATGAAACATACATTCTATGAAGACAATGATGATTATTTATGTTCTCAAGATAACAGTGGCTTGTTTACTGTAGATCTTAATGGTGGTTTAATTCAAAAAGGCGTCCATTGTTAGGTAACTTTTTTATACAACTCCTCCTTATTATAAAATAATGAAAACACCATTACTTTTAATAGCAGGTTATTTAGGGGCAGGAAAAACCACCTTGTTGAAACACATTCTGAAAAATACTGATAAGAAGGTTGCAATTCTCATGAATGAATTTGGTGAAATAGGGATTGATACCGTTGAAATTGAAAAAGAAAATGTTTCTGTCAAAGAACTATTAGAAGGGTGCGTGTGTTGTTCATTACAAGGAGAATTAGAAGCAGGCCTCAAAGAAATAATTAAAGATTACACCCCCGACATGATTATTGTAGAAACAACAGGGATTGCAGAAGCAGATAATTTAGTTTTAAGTATAGATGAAGACATAGATTTTGTTTCATTGGATGCAGTCATTACAGTTGTAGATGCAGATATCATGCAGAGGTTTCCAGAAGTGAGTGGCTCCGCGGAAATTCAAATTAGATCTGCAGATTTACTCTTATTAAATAAAATAGATTTAATTAAAGATATCACTGTAATCAAAAAGAAACTTCGCAAAATTAATCCTCAAGCTCCAATCATTGAAACTGAACATTGTAAAGTTGACCTTAAAATATTATTATCTGTTGAAGCAGAACATCATCATATCACAAAAAGCAACCACCACCATCACATGGAATCCTTCTCTTTAGAAACAAAAGAATTAACAGAAAAGAAGCTTAGGCACTTCCTTGAGACATTACCAAAAGATGTATTTAGGGTAAAGGGATATATTAATATTGAAGGAAAAACTAATTTAGTTAATTATGTTGGTGGTCGTATTACAATGGAAGAATCTGAAGGCAAGAAAGTCTTCGTATTTATTGGAGAAGGAATCAAGAAAAAGAAGAATGAGATTACATTAAATTTACAAACTGCATAATCTTTATATAACTTAAGTTTTTAATCAAATTATAAAAATGAAGGTGATATAATGAAAAAAATAAGTTTAGTATTAATGATAATTTTAGTAGTGTTTTCTTTAATTCTTGTAGGTTGTCAAAAAACTACAGATGGGCCAACCTCCTCGCCTTTAGAAATCGGCGAAGATACAGCAACCGCAGAAACACCAACTTTAGAAGATAAAGGTGTTGAAGAAACTCAAATAGAAGAAAGTCCTAAATTAGAAGTAAAAGAAGAAGTTAAACCAGTTGAACCTGCAATAGAAGAAGGCGTTGTAGAAGTAAGCATGATTGCAAAGAAATGGGAATTTATACCTGCAGAAATCAAAGTGAAGAAAGGAGATAAAGTCAAATTAACCATTTCAAGTGAAGACGTAGATCACGGCATTGCATTAGCAGCATTTGATATCAATGTAAAATTTAAACCAGGAGAAACAAAAACAGTTGAATTTGTTGCAGATAAAGTTGGAACCTATACATTTTCCTGCAATGTCTTCTGTGGTGAAGGTCATGGCGGTATGAAAGGGAAGCTTATTGTAGAATAATTTTTTTTACTTTTTTATTTCTTTATTTCTTTATTTTTTGATGGATCACAAAATGTTAAACGCCTATCGTTGGTTATAATTAAGAAAAATGGATATAATTTAGAGGCCCATATGATAATATGTCAAAATTTCTCGTAAATATTATAAAGTAACCCATAGAAAAGAAGATAATGGAAGATTCACAATTAATTAAGAATGCACATCAGGTTTACAGAGAAAATTTCAATGGAGAAGTATTCTTTGAACGTTCCATCTTCACAAATTGGACTTGCGCAATTGCCGATTGTAAATACTGCTATCTTTCAACAAAACCAAAACATAATCCTAGAGAAGAAATTAAATCTTTACGAAGTCACGAATCTATTCTTGCAGAAGTCCTTTTATGTAAATTAATGGGATGGAATATTGGATATATTACAGGAGGTCTTAGAGTTGAATCAACAGAACAATTGATTGTATTATTAAATAAAATAGAAAAAGTTTATGGCAGAAAAATCCTGATGAATTATGGACCTTACTCTTTACCAATTGTTCAAAAATTAAAACCACATCTAACTGGGATGGGAAGTGCAATAGAGTCTTTTGATGAAGAATTACACAATTATATTTGTCCTTCAAAGCCATTAAAATCTTTATTGGCATTTCTAGAAAATCTTAAAAGTGAAAATATGGAAAAACTCATTACCCTCATTCTAGGGTTGGGTGAGAAAAAAGAAGATATAGACTTAGTAATTGAAA
>JABMOA010000086.1 GCA_013204355.1 Candidatus Woesearchaeota archaeon
AAGATCTATGAGGATGTCCTTGTAATCTTGTACCCCATTTACGTAATGTAAGTAATTCTTTCTTTGGAAAATATCCTGCATTCGCCATCGTTGCATAAAGTAGAGGACAAATATGTCCATTTGAAAGAACAAATCTATCTCTCCCTCCCCATGCTGGTTTCTTAGGATTATGTTTAAGAACATTGAAATAAAGTGCAGTAAAAATATCAGCCATACCAAGTGGACCTGCTGAATGTCCTGATTTTGCTGCAACTAGAGAGGTTATAATATCTTCTCTAATGACATCAGCCATCATTTTCAGATCTTTAATTTTATTTAATTTCATGTATAAATTTTTTATTGGTGAAATCTTTGCATCCTAAAAATATGTGAATCACACATTTTTGTGATCTAACAAAATTCACACACTTTACCTTTTGTAATTGTAACCTTCTTTTTTTTTGCAGGTTTTTTAATTAATTTTTTTTCTGTTGATTTTTTAATTACTTTTTTAACCACAGGTTTTTTTGTAGTTTTTTTTGGAGAAGCTTTTTTAGCCATCTATAACCACCTCTTTTTTAGTTTACTAAAAAAATGTTCAAAAAATTTTTTCAAATTTCTCGCACCTCTTTTAATAAGATGTTTTTTTTAGAATTAATAAAGGTTTGGAAAATCTTCGATTTTTAAAACCACAAAAACTTTGTTTTTGTATGGTTTGGTTTAAAAAATAAAAATAAAAAATTATTCCATCCAAGGATTCTGCTTCACAAGCTTCTGCTTAGACCACCAGAGACCTAGGCCCCAGACTCTGCCTGCTTTTACAAGAGATAATCCCATCAATGCAAAGATGTACAAAATATGTTCATCAAGGAACGGATTATTTGCTGGAAGTAAAAGTGCAAGCCACATCATAAACAAAAGCAATGATCCAGCGTATGCTGCAACTCTTACACCAATACCTAAGATCAATGATACACCAAGTAATAATAATCCAATCATGAATAACCAATCAACGAATGCACTTCCTGCTAACATCTGAAACACACCAGCTAAAGGACCTTTTGTACCATGTAATAAGAATCCTGATGTTGGTGACCCACCTGCAAGCCAAGAATTTTCTTTAAGTGTTGCAAAACCTAATCCCCATAATTTATCTAAGAATGCCCAAAGGAAAGTCCATCCTAAACCAATTCTTAATAATGCCCAATAATATTGTTCTTTTTTTACCATCTTTATTTACTTACACAATCGTGTAAATCATATACGCTCCAAGTGCAAGTAAAAATAGACCCATGCTTAACCGCATTAAACCACGATGATCTTTTCGCCATGCTTCCAATGTTTTTGATGTTTTGCCAAAATACGCAAAGCCAATAATCACAAATAATGGAAGGATGAATATTAGATTATAAACTAACAATAAAGGAATTCCTTCTGCATAATTTCCCGCTCCAATAATAGCCAGAACCGCTAAATAAGGTGCTCCAGTACAAGGAAGTTCAACTAAAGTTACAAAAATTCCTAAAGGGATTGCTGCTAGGTATGTTAAATAAGGACTTTTTTTGTTAAGTTTTTCAATTTTCTTGGTGTACATCTTGATTCTTTCTGCACCACCTGGAATGATTTGCAGAGAAAAACCTTTCCCATACCAGAAATAATCTTTAATTTCAAGCAAACCTGCAGCAATAGCAATAATTGCAGCAATCCAATAAATTGCAACTGAAAATCCAAAGGAAACTGTAAATTTAAGGAAACCGATTCCAATTAAAAGATACGTTGCGTAAACAACTACAACATAAATAAGTCCCCCAATTAACATTTTTTTTGGACTTTTAAACATCTTTGTCATGAATGCAATTAAAAATATAAGAACACCAAAGACACATGGGTTGATGCTATCTAATAGTGCCGCCCCAAATAAAATGGGAAGTGTCATACCACTAGGAAGAACCATTTTCTTTCACCTCAAATGTACAACCAGAAAATTCTTCTAAATCCTTAATTGACATAAAACCTTCTTGACGTTTTTGTTCAACACCATTAGGTTCTAAAATCCATGTAGGTGTTCCAAAAATTTCCTTATCTAAACATAATTGTGTTTGTGGATTTTTACCTTGTGGATGACATTCAATTTCGTTAATATGTTCAAATGAATTCCCCAATAACTCTTTTTGCTTCGCACAAATTCCACATTTGAATGATCCATACATATTTACGCCTTTATCTGTCACGCATTTCGTAAGAGAAGAATAATCAACATCTTCTCCCCCACCAACATTGAATGCAATAAGAGGAATTAAGTTAATAATAATAACCCATGCAATCCATGTTTTGAAAGTTTTCAAAGAAACTAATTTCTTTTGACCACGATGTAAGACAAAGATTAATCCAAATGTTACAAGTGTAATCACATGGACAACTGTACAAAATGGACAAATTGCTTTAAGAATAAATTCTGCAACAATTAAATAAACAACAAAACCAATTCCAAATACATTCCACCAGAACATGCCTGCAACTAATTTTTTATTTTTCATGGACCTCCATGCAAGAAGTCCAAGGAACACAAACCAAATTGCACCAAATAATGCAACAGGCACATTAAATAATTCTGAATATTCGCTTGTATTTACAAGTGAACAGGAAACTGTTGAAGAAATATCACAAATTGAGCCTTCTGTCGCTGGTGAGATGTGAGATTGTACTAAATATAATGATGTTAAGAATCCTAATAAACTTAAAACTATGATAATTTTAAAAATAATCAATTCTTTTTTTCTTTGCATGATACAACCTCTTTTATATATAGAATAAAATAGAGATTAATAAATCTTTCTTTATCCCAGCACTGTCCGGAATAGAGGAAATATGTATACTGAATGCCGGCGCGTAGATTTTTTTCTTCGTAAAAAATGCGCCTCTTGCAGGCAGTATACAAAAACACTCTATCCTGGACGTAGCCTTATCCCACAAAGAAATTATAATAGATAAAGGGGATTGCATACAATACAACAATTGCAATAATCCAATTTTTTAATTTAAAAATAATTTTTTTCCATGTATGCTTTTTCTTAATATCTTTATACAAATATAAGGAAATTATTAAACTAATCAATACAATCACATGAACAATTGTACAATAGGGACAAATTGTTTTCAATAAAATCTCCACACCAACTAAATAAAATAAAAACAAGAATCCAACTCCGGACCACATAGTCATTGCAGGGATGAAGAGTTTTGGTTTAGGAATAGCATGCCACGTTAAAAAAATCATGACAACAAACCATAATAAACCAAGTAATGCTACAGGTACATAAAATATTTCTGCATAAATACTTCCATTAACTACATCACAAGAAATTGTTTCAGAGATATCGCAATTCGTACTTCCAGATAATAAAGCATAATGATGTTGGAATAAATAGACGGATGTAAATAAACCTACAAGACTTAAGAATATTAAAATACCAATCAACATATTTTGCTTCATTATCACTTCTAATAGAAACTATTTAATAAAGATTTAGGTAGTCTGTCCAGAATAGAGGAAATAATATAAAGCCTAAAAAAATAGTAAGGTCATGAATAAAAAATTATATCAATTTGATTTAAAGATCATTAACTTAATGAAAACGTATGGTCTTCCTATATTGAGATATTCCCTCGCCATCATATTCATATGGTTTGGCCTTTTAAAACCTTTAGGATTAAGCCCGGCCGGGAAACTTGTTGCAAACACAGTGTATTGGTTTTCACCTGAATGGTTCGTACCTTTTCTTGGTTGGTGGGAAGTCGTAATTGGACTCTGCCTATTATATAAGCCGTTAATTCGTATAGGGATAGGATTATTATTACTTCAAATGATGGGGACCTTTCTCCCTTTGATAATATCACCTGAGATAGTGTACGGATCTAAACCATATGCATTAACATTAGAAGGACAATATATTATCAAAAACCTCATTATTATTGGAGCCGCATTAGTTATTGGTAGCCATCTACGAGATAAAACTTATAAACCACAAAAAAAGATTTAAAAAAAGAGGTAAGAACATGAAACAAGTGATAATTTATACAACGCCCACATGTCCATGGTGTAAAAAAAGCAAGGAATGGTTCAAAGAGAATAAAGTTTCTTTTAAAGAAGTTGATGTTACATCTGATGATAAAGGAAAAGAGGAAATGATTGAGAAATCTGGTCAAATGGGTGTCCCAGTGATTGAGATTGGAAAAGAAATTATTGTTGGATTCAATCCAGAAGCATTTGAAGAAGCTTTGAAGAAATTGAAATAATTTGATTTCATCGTCTTTTCGCTAATTCAATTGTTGCAGGTAGCAATAATACAAATCCAATAATCATGATATATTTTCTCCCAAGTAAATGTGGGGATTGAATACCAAGATATAAGATCAATAAAATTAAACCAATACCACCAACTAAATGATTTTTGTAAGTGATATCTTTCTTTGCATGCCAACTCATAAAACTATGAATCACATAACTAATAAGAATAAATGCTGATACTAGTAAAAGAAGATATCCCACAGAATTTCCTAAAACAGAAAAGAAAGAACCAAGAATAAAGAATATTAAAAACATCCCAATCATAGAAGAATAAAAACTATAATGTGACAATTTCCGTACATTTTTTCCATGCAGTTCTATGAATTCCATTTTGATATTCTTAAATATTATTATTGAAGAATATAAAGATATCGTAAATGTGTGGAGGAAAGAAGGAAATGTTTATATGTTAAAGAAGGAAATACATCTTATGGTAATTGCAGCATCTGGATTAATAATTAAAGATAAAAAAA
>JABMOA010000087.1 GCA_013204355.1 Candidatus Woesearchaeota archaeon
CCTATATCCTCGTGCTAAAACAGTTGGATGAATATTTTGATCAAGTAAATCTTCTGCACGTTTCAAAAGTTCACCTGCAATCACAACCGCTGTTGTTGTTCCATCGCCAACAGCAGCTTCTTGTGTTTTTGCAATTTCTACAATCATTTTTGCAGCAGGATGTTCAATTTGCATTTCTTTAAGAATAGTTACACCATCATTTGTGACGATGACGTCACCCATAGAATCAACAATCATTTTGTCCATTCCTTTAGGTCCTAAAGTTGTACGCACAGTTTGTGCTACAGCTCGTGCTGCCATGATATTATTACGTTGTGCATCTTTTCCTGTTGTACGTTTTGTATCCTCAGAAAAAATAAAAACTGGTTGAATATTGTCACTCATTTTTGGCCTCCACTATCCCTCATTACTTTAGGCAGAAATTAGGCTTATAAAGGTTATGAAAGAGAATATGGGTTTAAACTCTCTATTCTACACTATAAATCTTTATTAATCTTATTTCCTACGTTTCATCTGAGGGAAAATGGTACAATTAGTATTCTTAGGCACTGCGGGAAGTTCTGCAGTTGTAAGTAAACAGTTACGTGCATCAGGTGGTATAGTTATGCGCATGGATGATCTTCAATTCCATTTAGATCCAGGCCCAGGAGCATTGATAAAAGCTAAAGAATATGGTGTTAATCTACATCATACTACAGCAGTCTTAGTTAGTCATTGTCACATCAATCACTGTAACGATTTGAACGTCGTTGTAGACGCGATGACACACGGAGGCATAGAACATCGTGGTATTGTATTGGGAAGTAAATCCGTCTTACAACATTATGGTGAGAGTCATCCTTTTTTAACATATTATCATCAAGGATTACTTGAAAGAATTATTCCTTTAGAAAAAAATCATAAAATTGGTATTGAATTAATTGAAATTAATGCATTACAAGTAGACCATACGGATGAAACTGCAATTGGATTCAAATTCTTTTTTCCAAAATTTACATTAAGTTATACAGGGGATACAGCATATTGTGAAGACTTAGTACAACAATTATCTGGTAGCGATATCTTAATTCTTAATGTTCCTTATCCTGGAAACAAAGCAGAAGGAAAGAATCTTGACACAGAGTCTGCAATTAAAATAATATCTCAGGTTCGTCCTCGTTTGGCTATAATTACTCACTTTGGGTTAGAAATGTTGAAAGCAGATCCATTGAATGAAGCACGTGAAATTCAACGAATCACAGGTGTGCAAACCATTGCTGCACAAGATGGATTAATTGTATCTCCCGGAAGTTATGGAAGATACAAAAGTCCGATTAAAGGATATTCTTAGAGGAAAAATGAGAATTTATAATAATAGAAAAGTTGCACAAATTTCTTTAGAGCAAGGAGATCAGATTGCATATCGTCCTTTACCAAAATTTGATGGGGCTGAATCTGGTACTATGAATACAAGACTTAAGATTTATGTAAATATTGATGAGAAAATCTATTCGACAGTTTTTGGAAGTTACGATGAAGATTTGATTAAAATCAATATAAGGAATAGAAAAATAACAGTTTATGAGGTTACGGAGGATCCCAATTTAGAATGTCTAGTCTGGGAAAGGTATCACTCAAATTAAAAATTGTATCAGATACACAACACCTAATCCCACGAAACATGCAGCGCCAATAAATGGCATGGCAGGATAGAATTTTTTCTCATCTCCAAAAAAGAGAAGATATGATAATCCCGCTGCTGCGAAAAATGGAATGATGAAGACTTGCCATAATCCCAGTTCTTTCATTAAAACACCTGCAAAGATTAAAGGGAATCCGATATCTCCTCCACCTAACATTGCTGTGCGAATTTTTTGAGGATGTTTGTCTAGTTTCTTTTTTACTTTTGTTATTCTTTGAAGAAGATTCTTAATTTTAAAAGATTTGATGGTTTTAAGATTGATTTTTCGTGGTGTTCTTGTTTCCCTATAAGGTATTAGTAAACCAGCAAAAATCTTTGCTTTTGCTTGTGATTTCGCAAGTGTGATCATATGTTTAGATTTCCAGACAGCATAGGCATCATAGAGTGCAATTAAAACCATTAAAATGCTAACAGACATAATGTTTAGCAAAGGTACTATAATTGCAGCGAGGCCACCATAAATGAATAATTCCGTCCCCGTTTGAATCAAGAACCCTGGTTTCCAGATTTTCCAGATTGTGGAAAGAAGTGCGAGTGAAAAGGCGATGATGAGGGGGATGAAAGCATTGAATGAAATGAATAGTGATGCAAGAACTGCAGTGAAGAACCATGCCTTCCAGATCCACGTTAAATTAAATTTGATTAATAGTAATAATAGACCAGTTCCGAGAAGGATTGCGATAAGAAGAGGGATAAAAGAAGTTTGTTCTTCAACTTCTGGCCGTTCACCAAATGGAAGATCTTTGAAGACAGTGTGTTCTTCTGTGGATAAATTGAAGTCAATATACTTGTAAACGACAGCTAAACCTACAAATTGTGCTAATAAGAAAGTAAATAAGAGGATTAAAGTTACTTTATAGGAATGTTTCATAAATTGAGGAATATTAGAGTGTTTATATATGTAATTAATTTAATAATAAACCATCAGAACTAATGTTCTAGGGTTTCCTGCGTAAACTACGAGAACTGGCGTTCTGGAGTATC
>JABMOA010000088.1 GCA_013204355.1 Candidatus Woesearchaeota archaeon
AAAGTGCTAATTTTTCTTCTGTGTCTAATGGGCCCATGGTCTAGTGGCTATGCTTAAATAAAGCACCATAGATGACAGTACCCTTACAAGGTATTGATCCCCGGTTCGAGTCCGGGTGGGCCCACCATTTTTTTCTAACGAGGAATACTTTTAAAAACCCTTAATTATTCTTCTTGATATGAATGAACAAATCTTTGATATGCTTCTAAATGAACAGGAGATTAGTTGGCGTACAATTCTAATGAATCTTGTCCATGTTGAAGGAATGGATCCTTGGCATATTGATATTACTGCATTAACAAAGAAGTATATTCAAGTTATTAAAGAAATGAAGGAACATGATTTGAAAATTTCTGGGAAAATTGTTCTTGCGGCTGCAATCCTTTTGAAAGTTAAATCTACACATCTCGTTGATAATGACATCTCTCGTTTAGATGAATTAATTAATGAAACTGACGAAGATATGGACGATGATGTCTTTGAAGAAATATTTGAAGATGGTCATAGAATTACACGTGTGAAAGAACAATTTACATTAATTCCTAGAAATCCACAACCAAGAAACAGGAAAGTGAGTATCCATGATTTGGTGGATGCACTGCAACGTGCAATGGCTTCTAAGAAAAGAATTTTAGCAAAGATGCGCCCAGATCAATTCAAGATGCCAGAACGGCAGATTGATATCATGGAAGCAATTAGGGATGTGTATCATAAGTTACATTATTATTCTAAGAAAGAAGGTGGTAAAAATGTTTCATTTACACGTTTATTGCCTCCAAACGCAGAAAAATTAGACAAGGTGTTTACATTTATGCCGTTATTACATTTAGAAAACCAGCATAAGTTAACAATGGCGCAAGAAACAGCGTTTGGTGAAATTCAAGTTCAACTTCCATTAGGGAAGAAGGATCGGAAGAAGGCTGCTTAGATTGTTTATAAATACAACATGACCCAATTCCTTCCACAAGCTTTTTAAAGAATCGTACGTAAAATTCTCTTATATTAATGGCAATCAAAAAAACAGTGAAATCCACCAAAAATATTACGGTACCAGAAAAGATTGTTGATCAGGTTATTGGGCAGGATGAGGCTGTAAGGATTATTAAAAAGGCAGCCATTCAGAGAAGGCATGTCCTCTTGATTGGTGAGCCTGGTACTGGGAAATCTATGCTTGGAATTGCGTTAGCGGAACTTTTACCTAATTCTGAATTAAAGGATGTTTTGGCGGTTCCAAATCCGAATGATGAAAATAACCCTTTAATCCAAGAGATTGCAGCAGGAACAGGAAGAGATGAAGTGAAGAAGTATCAAGTTTCTGGGAAACAGATGCTTAAAAATAATAATTTTATTTTATTCATTGTTGCAATTATTACACTTATTGCACCATGGTGGGTGAGACACCAATATAAATCTGATTTAATGTTTACCGCATTTTTCTTGGGAGGTATGATTTTCCTTGCTATCTTTGTGATGATTATGAGTATGGGCCCAAAAATGTTCAAGCAAGGTCAAATTATTGCACCGAAAGTTATTGTGGATAATTTTGGGAAAAAAATTGCACCGTTCTTTGATGCAACTGGTGCACATGCTGGTGCTTTATTAGGAGATGTTCTTCACGATCCATTCCAATCAGGTGGATTAGGAACACCTGCAAATCAAAGAGTCATTGGTGGGATGATTCATAAAGCACATTTAGGTGTTTTATTTATTGATGAAATTGCAACATTACATCCTAGAACTCAACAGGAATTATTATCTGCTTTGCAGGAGAGAAGATTTCCAATTACAGGTCAATCTGAACGGTCTGCTGGTGCAATGGTGAGAACAGAAGCAGTTCCATGTGATTTTGTATTAGTAGCTGCTGGAAATTTTGATACTGTTAAGAATATGCATCCTGCTCTACGTTCACGAATTCGGGGATATGGGTATGAAATTTATATGAATGAAACAATGAGGGATACGAAAGAAAATCGTTTGAAAGTTGCGAAATTCGTTGCACAGGAAGTAAAGAAAGAGAAAGGCAAAATCCCTCATTTTGATGTTACTGGGATTAAGGCTATTATTCAAGAATCAAGAAGACGTGCCAATAGAAAAGCACATTTGACATTACATTTACGTGGTCTTGGTGGTTTAGTACGCGCTGCTGGAGATTTAGCGAAAGAAGAAAATGCAGAATTTGTGACAGAAAAGCACGTTAAAGATGCACGTACACTTGCACGACCACTAGAACAGCAAATTGCAGATAAATATATTGAACGTAAAAAGGAATATGAAGTTATCATGACTGAAGGTTACCGTATTGGACGTGTTAATGGTTTGGCTGTTATTGGCGGAGGATCAACACATTCAGGTATCATCCTTCCAATTGAATCAGCTGTTACGAAAGGTGGCAGAAAATCTGAAATCATTGCAACTGGAAAATTAGGGGAGATTGCAAAAGAAGCTATTAAGAATGTTTCAGCGATTATTTTAAAATACTTTGGTGAAGATATTAAAGAAACAAGAGATATATTTATTCAATTCCTTCAAACACATGAAGGTGTGGAAGGAGATTCAGCTTCTATTGCGGTTGCAACAGCAGTTATTTCTGCATTGAAAGAAGTACCTGTACGACAAGATGTCGCAATGACAGGCTCTTTATCAGTACGTGGAGACGTATTACCTGTAGGCGGTGTTTCTTCTAAAGTAGAAGCTGCGATTAAAACAGGTATTAAAATAATTATTGTTCCTAAAAGCAATATGCAAGACATTGTGATTGAGAAAAGTGAATTAGCTAAAGTAACGATTATTCCAGTTGAGCGAATTGAAGAAGTATTAGACCATGCTCTTTATTGGAAAGGGAAACAGAAGCTTAAAGATAAGATTGTGAATGGGAAATAGGTGAAAACGACAAAAACTTTATAAACAACCCACTCACATAAGATATAAAATGGCAAGATCTCAAGCAAAATCAAAAAGGAAAGCGTCAGGTGGACGTTATACCTCAGGACAAAGTAAGAAACATCACGAGTTAGCTGGTTTTCCTGCATTAACAAAATTAGCTGATGAGAAGCGAACAAAGCAGAAGCGAACCATCGGTGGCAATTCTAAACGAGTTTTACTTCAAGGTAAAGAAATTAACGTTGCAGATCAGAAAGGAAAAACACAGAAAACAGAAATTGTAACTGTAGTTGAGAATCCTTCAAACCCACATTTAGTTAGACGAAATATCCTTACAAAAGGAGCTGTTGTTGAAACAAAGATGGGGAAAGCAAGAGTTAC
>JABMOA010000089.1 GCA_013204355.1 Candidatus Woesearchaeota archaeon
AAAATTTCAATAGATTCAATTGTTTGTGGTTTGAATCCTTCATTGATATCTACAACAAGAATGGCAATATCTGCAAGGGATCCACCCCGTTTTCTAAGAGAGGTGAATGCTGCATGACCCGGTGTATCAATAGTTAATAAACCTGGTACAGTTAAATTTCCTTTCAAAGCATTGAGAAGTGGACCACATATTTTTTTAATTGTTTCAATAGGGATAATTGATACTCCAATTGCTTGGGTGATTGCGCCAGCTTCACTATTAGTCACAGTCGTTTTTCTAATATTATCTAGTAGACTGGTTTTCCCATGATCTACATGTCCTACAACTGTTACCAATACTTTTCTGATTGCCATGTAATATTGTTTTCTTAGGTTGTTTTTAAAGTTTAGTGTTATTTAATTGGTTTATTACAACTTAGGTTTAATACCCCCATGCTTGCATCGGAGAAGTTTCAAATTGTAATCACTAGAAAATCTATTAAGAAAACCAGCGAATACCTCAGAGCTTGCTCCGTTGGGTAGTTTCCGTTAGGAAAGTAACGAACGTTAGTGACCTTAGTTGGTTTTCAGGATTTTTTAGTTCATTTCTAACATTTTCTAGTTTGTTTAATATATATTTTCCTTTAAATAAATCTTTAATAATGAAACTCTTACTTTCTTTAGTTCAATGAACGGTCGTCAAAGAATATTTATTAATTTAACTGCTTTATTTGTTGCAGGTTGTTCTTTTGATATGGAAGGTTCAACTTATATCCCTGCTTATCTTCCAGATACTTTAGACACATCTTCCTTTGAATATGGAGGGAATTATGGTCCTTCTGAAAATCATATCCTCCCTTCAATGCCCTTATATTTTTGTAATGATAGTGATGGCGATAGTTATTATACAAAAGGAAGGACGTGGGGGACAAATAAAGATAAAAAGTTTGATTGGGAAGACCTTTGCCTCATACAAAAAGTTCTTCCAGAAAATACATTAGGTCAGAAAAAATTTAAGTTTATTTATATCCCCTCCTGTAATGGTGATGATTGTCGTATTATTGATTTTTCATGTGACCAGAATAATTATTTTGGTGTAATATTAAAATGTCCTGGAGGATGTAATGATGGAAAATGTTTACCCTACCATCAAAAAGAACCATGTTTGTCAACAAAAGATGGTATTAATGTCAAAAGAAATGGTCAAACTATTGGTTTAGTTGATCTCTGTTTTGAGGATCCTCTTGTAAACGATAAATTATATGCAACAAAATTTCCAGCTTTAATAAAACGAAATTTATGCGTAGATGGCCAGGAATATAATATTTTTGAGAATTGTGACAGTGGTTGTGAAGATATTTCTTGTAAGTTTTAAAGGAATGATTTAAATTATAAGTTCTTTTTCTTCCTATAATGATTACAGAACATGATATCAAAATCAATGTAAAACTTCCTGAAAAGGTTTCTAGGGAGATGGATGTATTCTATAATCCGCAAATGGTTTCTAATAGAAATATTTCGGTTACGTTACTAAATGCAATTGGTAAGAAGAAGTTGAATGTGGCACTTCCATTAGCGGGGTCTGGGATTCGTGCTCTACGATTTTTAAAGGAAGTGAAATATATTGAACATCTGTTTGTGAATGATTTTAAGGAACAGTTTTCTGATGCGTTTAAAGATTCATTGAAATTTAATAATATTAAATCTTTAAAAGTGCAGGTTTTCAATGAAGATGCGCTTACATTCTTATTCAAACAAAAGAAGTTAGATTACATTGATGTTGATCCATTCGGTTCTCCCAATCCTTTTTTACCTTCTGCTGTGCAATCAATTTCTAAAGGTGGAGTTCTTGCAATTACGGCTACTGATACCGCTGCGTTAACTGGTACGTATCCTAAAGTTACACAGAGAAAGTATTGGGCAAGAAATATTAAGAATTATATGATGCATGAAATTGGTCTGCGAATCTTAATTAGGAAAGTACAATTACAAGGAATTCAGTTTGACAAGGCATTGATTCCAATCTTAAGTTATCATAAAGACCATTATTTCCGTGTGTATTTCATTTCAGAAAAGGGAAAGGAAAAATGTGACGCACTTTTGAATCAACATCAATATTTTTTATATAATCCAAAAACACTTGAATTTAAGATTTCTAAATATAACGTAGAAAAAGAAAGTGATTATATTGGTCCATTATGGATTGGGAACTTGAAAGATCAGAAGTTAGTTGATAAAATGTGCAAGATGAATATGTTCTCTGAGGATCAAAAGTTTCTTGAAATAATTAGGGACGAGAAAGATGTTGTGGGATTTTATGATTTAGATGTGTTTGGAAGTAAGTATAAATTACATACACCGAACATGGCAGACACATTGAAGAAATTGAAGGGAACGAGAACACATTTTTCTTTGGTTGGTGTGAAAACAAGGAAATCATTAAAAGAAGTTGTTGGTTTACTCAAATTCATGAAACAATTAACTCCAGAACAAAAACATATTATTGTTGATAAAGGAACGGAAGCGCCTGGTAGTGGAAAACTTCTTCACAATAAAGAAAAAGGAATCTATCAATGTGCACAATGTGGTGCAGATTTATTTTCTTCAGATACGAAGTTTGATTCGGGAAGTGGGTGGCCAAGTTTTTGTGATGCAAAGAACGTTGATTTACATAAAGACAAATCTTTAGGCATGGTTAGAACAGAAGTTGTGTGTAAGAAGTGTGGTGGGCATCTTGGACATTTGTTTGATGATGGTCCTAAACCTACTGGGAAAAGATATTGTATTAATTCTGGCGCGTTAGAATTTGAGAAAAAATAAAATATTACTTTCTTCATAAATATAAGAAAAAAATTAGAATATAAAAAATTAACTCAAAATTTAACCTAAGGCTAAATCCATTTTTGCAATTTCTGCTGATTGAACGTTTTCAATTTCTTGCATCTTTTCTGCAATTTTTTCAAAGTCTGATCCTTCTACTTCATACATACCAAGAACAAGAACTGCTTTTAACCCGAATGCGATTGGGTCTTCTTTAACTTGCATT
>JABMOA010000090.1 GCA_013204355.1 Candidatus Woesearchaeota archaeon
AACAAGTAAGTTCCATATTCATTTTCTAAAAGATTAAACCAAATGGTCTTATTTCCATAATGTAATTGTTCAAAATCAATATGTTTAATTTTCTGATTTGGAAAATATTGGATGGACAAGTAAAATTGCTCAAAAAAGAGCTACTTTAAGTATTTCAATTAATAAATTAATTGTTATCGGTTGTTGTTTAGAAAAAGGCCAGACCTTATACTGTTATTTGGCTAAAGATGAAAATAAAAGACAAGTTATGGTTGTTTATTTGGATGGGAAGAAGAAATGAAAGAATATTTTAATAATTGGGGTATTGAATTTAATATGGTTCCTCTTTTAATTCTGGAACGCTTATTATAAAAAAATTACAATTCCTCCTTTATTCTAACATTTATCCTCATAATCCGTATGTATTAAGTTCAAGTGGGTAAGCAGCGCCTTAAGACGAACGATACATGAAAAACAAAGTTTTTCAGTACTGAAAATCTCTTTTTGATTTTCATGTATCACGATTTGTGACCTCCCTTTGTCCTCGGGTGATGCCCCTTACGGGGTGAGGGTAGTGCAATCGCAACAGCAAATCAGTGAGTGGCTCTGCTTACATAGAACGGAACTTAATACATACCATAATCCATAAATCTTATATACTGTAGGCTCTAGATTTATGTCATGGACTTATCACAGATTGTAAGAAATTCTTTTGTGCACGCTGTTCTTATTCTCGGTTTTGCTGGGTGTGGTAGTTCTAACGATCCTTCATGTCGTGAAGGACGGATCTATAAAGAAGGTGTTGGATGTGTAGAAGAAACACCTACAGATTATAATAATGTGGATGCAGGTTCTCGTAATCGTGGGTCTATTGATACCTCTGTTGCACCTCAGGATACATATGTTGCTCCCCAAGATGGCTCTGCTGATGTTCAGAAAGATACATATGTTGCTCCCCAAGATGGCTCTGCTGATGTTCAGAAAGATACATATGTTGCTCCCCAAGATGGTTCTGCTGATGTTCCGAAAGATACTTCCTGTGCCCAAAAGAAATATTATTTTGATGACGATGGTGATGGTTTTGGAAATCCTAATGATTTTAAATTTTTATGTGCACCAAATTCTATTTATAAATTAACAAATGGTGATGATTGCGATGACAATGATTATGCAGTAAATCCTAATGCTAATGAAGACTGTAATGGAAAAGATGACGATTGTGATGGAAAAACTGATATGCTCAAAAAGTCATGTAAGACAGATTGTGGAAGTGGGCTTGAATATTGTATTAATGCTAAATGGTCTGATTGTCAAGTGTCAGAATCTTGTTCTACAGATGTGTTAGGTGATGTAAATTGCGATGGGAAAGTAAATCAAGCAGATTTAGATCAGGTTACAAATTATTGGAAAGGGAATATTACAAAATTTACAACAGCTGATGGAAGTGAATGTGTAAGCGGTTTAAAAAATGCGGATTTAGATTGTGATGGGAAGCCTGCTGAGGATAATGATCTTAGTATTCTAATTGGTTATGTTAAGAATGGAAATACTAACTCTTTAAAATGTCCAGTAGATACATTGAATTTGGGTGATGTTAATTGTGATAAGACAGTTAATATTCAAGATACATTGGCTGTTGTTGATTATATTATTGGATCTACAACAGAATTTAAGAAAGCAAATGGAAATATTTGTACTACAGGGAAAGAAGCAGCTGATACAAATTGTGATGGAAATATAGACATTCAAGATGTGAATGCAATTACAGATTATATTTTAGGAAATCCTACTTTCTTTCCGGGGTGTGAATCTAGGATTGCGATGGTGTGTGGTTCTAAAAAGGAAATTTTAAAAATTATATCTCTTGATGGGAAAGTTACTGGAGAATATTTTTATACTACTCCAGTTGCTGATCCAAGTTGGTCTTTTGATCATAAAAAAATTGCATTTTCTACTAAAATTGATGGTGTGGAGTATATTGCAGTAAGGGATTTAACTACTGGTAAAACAAAAGGAATTCAAAGTAATTGCAAAAATCCAGATTTTTATGGGAATGATAAACTCGCAATGATTTGTGGTGATGCTGTTTATGTTACAGATGCATCAGGCGAAAATGACGCATTAATTAAAAGTGGTTATGGTCAATTAATTGGTTTATCGTGGGCTTACAATGGTACCAGGGTTTCCTTAGATATCAATCCTTATGATTCTAATGCCAAAACTCCTGGAGTTAATGTATTAAATGTTTCCTTAGGTGCTCCACAACTAATTAAAAATCAACCTCAATTTTGTACGTTCTCTGATTGGCATCCTTCAACTAATGAAGTTGTGATGGCTTGTCAATCATCAGCTTATGGGATCTCTAATTTGTATATCACCGGAATTGATGGGTCTGGATTAAAAAAATTAACCACTGATAATGATGGAGATTTCATCAAACCTTCTTGGTCACCTGATGCTAATCTAATTGCTTTTGAAAATTATGGGAAAGGTATTTATGTTTTGAATTTAAAAGATTCTTCAATCACCAAGATTCCAAATGTTTCTTCTGATTGTAAGATGCCTGCATTTTCACATTAGACATTTTTGAAATGATTTTTCTTAAAAAAACATCATAATCTTTATAAAAAACGTTTATTCTGGATATATTATGGATAAACTCTCCTATATAACAAGGAACATCTTAACAGCATCTGCACTTGTTGCATCACTCTATGCATGCGCTTCCGATGAACCTTCGTGTCGTGAAGGTCGGATTTACAAGGAAGGTATTGGGTGTGTTGAAGAAGCATCATCTTATGATGCGGGTTCTTCTATTGATACATTGGTTGCGAAAGATACATATGTTCCATTGAAAGAAGATACTTCAGTTGGTCTTTCTAAATCTGTGACAGAGTTAGTTGAAACGTATTGTGGGATGAAGAGAAGTTGTTGTGATTTGATTGAGGAATGGAAATTTCCTTCAGATGGTTTCTGTCAAAGTTTTTATCCTAGTTTGGGAAGTTGTATTGAACTTTATCTTCAATTTGAAAACCTAGATATCTCTTGTTTGATAAAACAATATGAATGTCCAACTGCAGAGAAAGATGTTGATGCAAAATTAAAGTTATGTAAAAATTGATTTTTTGTATTTAGTAATTCTAATTTCAGTTTAATCAATGCACACTATATAAATCTAAAAAATTTAATCTTTTTATCACATTGGTGTCATGTTTGGTGCAGTAACTTATTTTGTAGATTCCTAAAATAATTATTTTTCTTGAAAATCTTTAAATAGAATCTTTGTTTTGTGTGTAAAATGAAACAACTCTATGATTTGGGAAAGAACCTTGTAGTGGGTGTATCTTTAGTTGGATTACTTGCATGTGCATCCGATGATCCTTCGTGTCGTGAAGGACGGATCTATAAAGAAGGTGTTGGGTGTGTAGATGAAGTTGTAAATACACCTGTTCAATCTGAACGAGATCAACTAATTGCACAAATATGTCAGATAGCATATAATTGTTGTGAGGAATCAAATTTTGTTACAGGAGAATGTATCGATTTTATTAAAGATAAAGATAAATGTTCTAAAGAATATCTCAGTCAAATTTCACTTTCAGCATTAATCTGTTGGAAGGATACAATCAAATGCAAATATCCCTCTTTTCAGATAGGTGATAAATGTAATTATTTATAACTCATTTAAGATTTTATTCTTTTCTCTTTAATTCCCCTCTATAATAACGCAAACTATATAAACCCAAAGAAATTAGTATTCTTATAAAATTGGTGTTATAGATGGTTCGTAAAAAGGGTAAAGGTAAACAGATTACTAGTAAACAGATATTTATAACACTTCTTCTTGTATTAATTGTTGCGTTCGGTGCAATCTTTTTGTTTTCTGGAACAGGGGAAAATGTCGCTGGGCAAGCTGGTTACTCTGGTCCTACTAAAAATGTATATATCAAAAACACTTTATCAGGTGAATATCTTTGTGGTGGTGTGAAATATGTTCCTAGCTCAAATAATTTTCTTTATGAACTTAATACTTGTAAAACTATTGACGCTGAAGGAACTAAATGGGATATCTTAACCCTTGGTTCTCTCTCAAGAATTCAAGTTGCAACTGTTGCTAAAAACGTTCTTTGTACAGGAAGTAAATTTTCTTTTTCAGCTAAAGTTTGTAATGGAGTGATCCCTGGATATGCTGTAACAACAACGATTAATGAAGTTGATGGCGTCTCATCGGTACAATTTTCTGAAAATAAGGGTTACCTTTGTTCTTCAGATAATGGTGAAATAGCTAATTGTAATGCTCTCCATAAAAGTGTAACTTATAATGGCTATAACGGAAACTGGGGCACTTATTGGATTATTGGTGATAAAAATTTTGTTACAAAGAGTTCCGTTGATTCTTGTTCTCCAGAAGGAGTCTCAAAAGATGATAATAAAAAACTATGTTATAATAAAGGATGGGTGACCTGTGGTAAAGATTGGATTTCTCCTGAAAAATATGACGGAAAATATTTATGTCCTGGTAAAGTGCAAGAAGTATGGTTAGAATGTAATCCAGAGAATAACGGTGTAACAAACAAGCATAATCAAAGATATTGTGATGGGACAAAATGGTTATCATGTACCAAGGAACTAGATGGGACATACAAAGGAGATCGGCAATGTGTATCTGGTTTCTGGGTAACAGATGCAAGTATTGGTGATGATAAATTATTTGAAGTTACGATAGATAAAACGAAACGTAAAATCAATGGTTTAAATTATGATCTTTGTGATCTTAATACAGCAAGTCTTTCAGATCGTGCTACAATCTGTCGAGAAAATGTTCAGGTAATACCTACAGTATATTCACTTCAGGCGTTAAAGTTAAAGGCGGATTTAAAACCTGTAATTTATGATATTGGTGATAGTACAAAGGTTCTTCTGAAATATATTGAACCAGCAGATCAAAATAAAATTGTGTCCATGGTTCTACATAAAAACATAGGGAGCGTCTTAGTTAATACAAATGATAAAAAGGAGAATCAGATTCCGCAAATTACAATCTATAAAGCTACATTTTCTTTAGGAACATTCTCCTCTAATCTTGCTGCGGGACAACGATTGGCTTTACAATTAATAGGTCAGCCAGAAATTTATCTTTTATCTCATCCAAAGGATGAATTATTTTCATTTGACAAATTACAAATGGAAGAGTTAAAAGGTTCATCAACAATCACGAAAGAAACGAAGGGAAATTTCTACCAATTTAAATTTCCGGGTGGATTTATTACAGTTGAAGATAAAGGTACATCTGTGGAAATTTCTTCTCTAAAAGCAGGTGAAGCGGCTGTTTCTTCAGCGAAAATAAATATTTTGAATGAAGTTTATGAAATTCCTTTTGATTTTGGGAATCCTGTTAAATTGAAAGATTTTGGGGAAGATGTAATTTCTGTATGTACAAATGATCAAGCAAAAGACCCAACTGCTTTGAGGGTTTGTTTGAATAATAATCCCATTGAAGGAGAATTAATTAATGAAGGTATTTTAACAAAAATTAAAATAAGTGAAGGTAAAGAACTTGCAATGCTTTATCGTTATGAAAATGATAAAAAGACAGGATACCTTTTCCACTTAATAGATATTAATGAGAAAGGCACCTTGGTAGATTACAATTTTTTCCCGGAAGCAATGGCCACAGGAAGAAGGTTAGCACTTGAGTTTTCAGGACATCTTTATCTTCTTGCACATCCTGTGAAAAATGTGATTGCAATGAGTGAAGCGAGTATTCAAACTTTTACAAAAGATAAAAATCCTGAAGATAAATTAATTGGAGATAATTTTAGAGCTGAAGCACTTGTTGCTGATGGGAAAATTATTGTTGAACGTGATGCTACAAAAACACAACTTCCTTATACACTAAAAGGACTTACAAAATCGCAACTTGCTGAGGTTGACATTGATCTTTCTCAAGAATTTCATACACAGATGTCCTCTAAAATTCCTGTGAAAATTACGAATGAAAATCTAGGGATTGTTGCTGTTGATCCTGCAAATGATATCGCCAAAGATTTCAATACTTTCAAAATTATTGCTGCGGGAACTCAAAAAATTTATCTTCTAAAAGATAAGATGCCTGTAGTAGAAGGCAAAGTGTTGTTTTATTACGTTGCGCAAGGCGATATTAAAAAAGCAGATTTATATTATCTTCACAATCTTGACGAAAAACTTCTTTATAAACAAGATTATGACGATGCGTTCATTAAAACATTCACAGCTGGGAAAAAGATTGCGTTATTGTATAAAGGTCAATATTATTTATTAGGGTTCAAAGGAACGTCTAATGCGTTTGTGATTTCAGATGTGACCTTAGAAACGATTGGCGGTTCTCCTATTGTAGGGACAGCTGTCGGAAGTAAAATAGATTTCGCTGTTCCTGATAGTATTCTATCAGTATGGATTCAAAATAACAAGGAAGGAAAAGATACCATCTTCTTTACAGCAGAAGACTTGTCTACAAAAACATTCCAAGAAGAACAATAT